>NZ_JAUUBW010000033.1:0-34099 GCF_036598985.1 Sporolactobacillus sp. KGMB 08714 | reverse complement strand
CAAGGATGAGCGAAAAACGAGAGGGAAAAAATGTCCCTCTCGTTTTTCACTACAGACTGACCTTTTGAGACAGCCTCCAAAAAATTTCATCACTCTGTAAATCTATTGAATTTTTCTATCTCATATATAGGTAAATTGGTGGCAGTCTTGATTCAGTCATGGATAAATGTTGTGAACCAACCAGTAATGAGACCATTTTATTTCTGTAATAATTCTTTGAAATTTATATATATTTGGCTTGCAAAATCTATATTCGCATAGTATTCAGCTATTGATTGATAAGCTGTTGAAAGTAATTTGGGTGTGAATTTATTACCATTAACTTTTGTAAAGGGGCCATCACTTTCTACTAGGAGTCTGTTAGTAGGGATAAGTGGGAGCTTTGGTTTTGTTTTCTTACTGTGTGTCATATTAGTATTTATGGAAAAATAACAATTTAAGGCTACAAGGGCATTTAGTTGCGTAGATGAACCAGTAAACCAATGAATTATGCATTTTGATGGTTTATATTTCTTTATAATGTCTATCCCCGCATTCTCGGATTTACGTAAATGTACAGACATTAGTTTATTATTTTCTGCACAAAATTTAACTATTTGTTCGAAATAATCTAATTGTTGATTCTTAGGTAAATATCTACTTGAGGAAAAATCTAGACCAACTTCACCAATATATCTTACATTTTTCGCTAAAACCAAAAAATTCGAGAAATCTCTAACGCTTAGAGTTGATTGTTGCGGATGAAATCCTAGAGCAAATCTAATATATTTCGTTTCGTTGTATATTCTTTTACAAGATACAAAGATACCTGGAGAGTTTGTCATACACAATGTAAATTGTTTTAATTTGTTAATGGTTTCATATAGTTCTTTATGGTTTCTATAATAATCTAAGTGGAAATGTGTATCTATGAGCCTCCCCATCATAATTTTATATACTCCTTCATTTTAGGATCTTGAAAGAACAATTCTATCAAATCTTCCATTGTTTTTTTGTAGACACGAGTATAGTTCTCAATATCGTTAATTGATAGAGTACCTGTGCACATAATCAGCCGTTTGATTTCAGCATCCCCTACATTCTGATACCTGTATATACTACTAATAACAGCAAAAAGATCATTTGATCGATTACTTTCAGAAAGTCTTTGCAATAAGTCATAAGATACACTTTTATAAGTATACTTTTCTTCCGAATTTTCTGGGCCTACGTCCAATAAAGAACTTTTTCTAATTAGACATGGGTAACAGTAACCACAATTAATGGGGTACTCTCGTGAACCGGATTTATTGTATCGTGCAACACAAGGATGGGAGCATGAGATGGTGTCTGTATAACCCTTTGTAAAAGCGTTGGTGTTTTTCACAGAATTGACAACTTCTCGTTTAGTACAAAATTCGTAAAAGTTTATTATAGGATTGCTTATTCCGACAGCATTAAGTATCTGTCTGAAACTTCTCAAAAAATAAGGATGTGTTGTTCTAGTGCTACATGTGCCTTTTCGGCTATTTGTAAGGGGAATATTTAGTCCAATAAATCCGTTTTCAGGAATATATACTGGAACATTTTTTCCAAGAATACCGGCTATTGTTAATGCCCCACACAAAAATAGCAATGATCTTCCCCTTGAAGTATTCTCAGTTCCCTTGAGCTTTCCGGCGGAGTTAATAGGCGCTCTTGAATTAGCTGTAAAGCTCAAAAATTTTGTAGTTTGATTATGGTATTCCTCACCAAACATTGATACTAGTTTTTCCTGCTTTGCTCGTAATTTTGGATATTCATTATGCCCAAATAAACATGGTGAACATCCTTGCTCAAGTAAAGAAATTGCTCCACAGAAGGAATCTAGCCCACCGGAAAATAAACTCACTGCATCGCAATCGGATATGTCTAGTTTTATCCGGCTTGAACGAGTCCTTAAACTGTATTGATTATCTGTTTTACGGAAAGATATGTTCCATAAGTCACCAGTCAAAAACTCAGTGTTTTATTCCATAAATCTTCTACTGACTTCCATTTTTCAAATTCAATTACTGGTATTGATGCATTTATTTCACGAGTCCAACAATCTTGAAATTGCGAACGTGAAATTCGCTTATCCATGGCAAACACTGAAATTGCAATAACAAATAGATCTTCATAGATTTGTTGAATGGACAACTCTCCAATCCTAAGCCATGTATCAGCTATGTTAGTAAAGATTTTACTATATCCTTTTCTATTAAGCGAAAAAACATAAGCATCACTATAATTTGCAGATGGTGTTTCTTCCTGATTTTTATTTATCCAAACTCTCATTTGCTATTCCTCCACATATAGATCTTCAAATACAGAAAAAGCATCATTTAAAGCTTTGCCAACATATTGATTGCCTGATAAATTAGCAAAATTAATATCTTTTATTTCGTTGAAGGTTATATTCTCATACACACTGCTTCTGATATAATCTTGCATTTCATTTAATATGCGGTGTGTTTCTGCTGGAGATCTATCTTTACCAATTTTCTCGGCGAAACGAAAATCAAAGCTTATAGCTATGAATTCAACTAACATTTCTTTTAGTAATGCTTCTTGTGATATATTACCTAATTGTTCCAAGTCTATAATTTGTAAATTATCTAATGCCTTTGATAACGCATCTGCGGCTAGCGAGTCTTCAGCAGTTGCACCACTATGTGTATATTCGTTTAGTAGTTCGTTCCATATCTCCTCAGGAGGTTTCCCGATTAAATCTGATCTCTGTGCTTGATTTAATGCATAATCAATTCCATGACTCGCAATATTTTTTGATAAACCAAGAATGCCTGCTGCCGCGCTTGTAAATGTTCCCCCATAAGAGGCATCAGATTTCATTGCTGTTGCAAACTTACTTGCTGCTTTTTTTGTGAATCTAGGATCACCGTCACGAAGCATTTGGGAAACTGCACGTTTTGCTTGAGTCCATTGTATACGAGTAGGGGCAATGTATCCTTTTGAAGTTCCCATATTATTTCTTCCTTCCAGTTATGCGATCATATAGTTTTTGGCTTAGTCTACTACTATCTTTCATTTTGTCTAACATAGGTAACACAATCTCACTATTTGTTTTGTACATTTCGGTCAAATAAACAGAATCGGCAGGTTTAATAGTTTGTTTTGATTTCTCGATGGAATCTAAAATTTTATCACTATAAGGAGGAAATCCAATAAAAAGCTCCTTTATGATAAAGTATTCAAGCTGAGCTTTCTCGATTCGAGGCAGTAAAACTGAAAAAATATCATTAATATCAGATGGTGAAAGTTTTTTCATGTCATTTATTATTCCGGCAATTGTTCCACGTACAGCTAACCCCAACTTTTCTAGGATCTGTCGAGCTTGGCTGGTGAAATTTTGCGGATCAATAATATTTTTTTTAAGATTTTCTCGAGTCAGATAGAAGTATTTATCTAATCTTTGATTAAATAGTTCTCTAGGCTCACATTCAAGCCATTTTCTAATAGATGGAAGAGCCCATTTTGTATAATCAACATCAATAGTGTCAGAAGTGCCAGACAATACAGCTTCATACATGGCTTTGAATTTGTCATTGCAAATTGTGAATTCTTTATTCCACTCGTTGAGTTGATTAAATAAATCAGAGTCCAGCTTCTGTAACACTAATAATTTGGCAAGAATACGCATGTCAATTTCTTTGTCATCATAGTACATTTGAGCGAGTGATTTTTTTGTCACGAATGTATTTAAAAATCTTTTTGCTTGTCGAGGATTTCCTTTTAAAGTAGTTGAAACAATGTCTCTGACACTATCAATAATCGCTGCATCTGTCTTAAAGTATTCTTCTGATGGATTAAATGTCAGATCCAACTCTGAAATCAGTGACTGGATCTCTGTAAGATCTATGTGAGTGTCTCTGATTATATATTTTTTTTCATAAATCTTTTCAATCAAGCATTGGAAATCAGATGCTGATAGATAGTCTTGAGTCACAAGGAGTATTAAGTAATTTTCAATATCCTTTGACGACAATTCAGGAATGTAGATTGGCAATTGAATAATCTTTTCAGTATATTCAGTTGACAATTCTACACTAGAGCCATCAATGTTAGGATACTCTTTTTTGATTGCGTATTGTATAACGTTTTCATCAGCAGCGATAATAAAGGTTGTATGCTTAACAGATAGAAAAAGCTTGATTGCTTCTAGGGTGTCTATTATTCTTTCGGGAGTGCATCGATCAAGATCATCAACGATTACAACTACATTATCAACATGAGCATCATTGAGCATCTGTTCGAAGTCTTTGCGAAATTTTCTTACACCATCTACAGTCGTTTCGTGTTTGACGTACTCATGCTTTCCCTCTTGAACTTTTTCAGCTCCATTTTTAATCGTATTGGCAATTTCACCAACATTTTGTGGGATAACCATAGCTATTGGTAATGGATTCCCCATAGCTGCACTTGCGACAACAGAAGCACCAACTGAAATTGCTGAAGTTGCAAGTTTGAAGAGATCTATGCGGTCAAATAGTTTTTTTATTTTATCCTTAACTTGTTCAAATGGTTTTGCTTCATACAATTCTTTTAAGAGTGTCTCCATCAAAGCTGTTTTGGCATCTTCATATCCTTCAAACATCCAAGCATTAATTTTGACACAGATGATTTTTTGTTCATCATCTAACTGCTGATTAATCAAGTTTAATAATGTAGATTTACCAGCACCCCAAAGTCCAAAAACTCCAATAGTAAGTGGATTATTTGATTCGTCTTTTGCAATATTGGCAATTAATTTGGCATATGGTCCATAAAATAGGATATCTATATCAGATGCATTGTCTAACCACATAAATATCTCTACCCCCTTATAAGAAAAACTTATAATTACAATCTCTTCAAAAAATCATAATGAAACATTCTTTACCTTGAAACTTATCGATAGTGCACAATATTGACCAACAGAATAATAGAATGTACGTTTCGATTATACCATTAAGAGGCTATCTAAAAAGGGTGGTGGTTGATAAAACAGGATTATGTATCCTCAAAGAGGGCACCTCACAGCCAAAAAATTGACTATTAAGCTACCCTCTTAGATTAATGAATATTGAATTTTGGAAGTTCATTTTTTGAGAGAGAAATAAGTCTGATTGAGTGCAGAAATTGTATTTTATTTTTGGTTCACACGTTTTGTATGGTTTGATACCGCTTTAAAGCCCCTAATTTTTTACTGTATTTTTGCTTATACCCAGTATACTTAAACGGAGTGGGAATCAAACTTTAATACACAAAATTAGTTGGCGGAAAAATAAAATAAAATAAAAAAGAAGGCATATTCTTCAAAATATACCTTCTAAACCTCGAACTGATGCAGTTCTCCGACTCAAGTCCTTGGCGGAATTCTGGCGGAGATCCTTATCAATTTAAGTGTTTTTATCCATTTTACCCTTGCCAAAAATGCTGTTAAATCAACGTTTCGACACCAAACGAGGTATCTACTTTATTCCCACTCAATAACGATTGATACCCCTATAAAACCTTCTATAATAGGATTTTTACCACAGATGCATCGTTTTGGTGTAGTAAATGGGGGGAATCTATTATTTTTGTAAATCCAGCAACTTGCTTTTTATAATTGTCCATTAATTTTGTCATTTGCGAATCTTACTATTCTAAAATCGCAATCTTTTTTTCCATACATATTTTTTAATAGAACATAATCAGTAAATAGCTCAACCATAAACTCCGCATCACCACCACCATAAAATACACCATTTAGATAGCATTGATAATTATTCAAATAATTCGCTCCTTTATATACTCAAATTTTTAACATTTTTTTAGAAGCGTAAATGCTAATTAATACGCTCTATTTTTTGTACTCTTGTAGTAGTGCGAATCGTACAGTTTCCGAATATCCCAAGCGGCTCGAGCACGAATACAGCCGGTTCTCCCACCACAATCATGAAATTCCCTATAATATTTAACTCCTCGTTATCTTTTCTGAGCGTCCTCTTGCCTTCTCCTGGAAACCTTTGCAGCGTCTTTTTCTCCCCAGTGATTTCTAATTCATAAATGGTCTCAGACTCGGTAAATACAATGTACTGCCCTATCGTAATAGAATCTAGGCGTTTTAACAGCATATTCAAACCTCCGTTTTATTTCTCACACTCAATCATTTCAGAAATCAATTACAATCGAATTAATAAAATGATATTCCCTGCTCTTCAATTTTTTCCAATACTTTATCAATACTTAATGGAGCAAACCCAATCATATCTACACCAACATTCAACGCTCTCGGCCCCAAACAACTATTGAAATATTCCGTCCTTTTATCATGAACATGCCCGTAAAGTAAAATCGAATTATTAAAATAGCCATCCCATTCAAGAATTGGATAATGAAACAGTACAATTTTCTTCCGTTGGTAATAAAAACTATAGTAATCTTTAATCCATTCATAATTATTTAAATTAAATGCAGAATCATCTAAATATTGCTCATGATTTCCTCTAATTAAGTACTTTTTTCCTCTTAACTTTTTCAATACCTCATTTGCCTTTTCGCCAGAACCCCGATACATAAAATCGCCTAATATATAAACTTCATCATCTGGAGACTGTACCCTCTCATTCCAAAGCTTAATCATCTCATCATTCATTTCTGAAACATTCTTAAATGGACGATCACTAAATGAAATAATATTTTCATGACAAAAATGGGTATCAGCGATAAAATATTTCACCATAATCTATCACTCCTTTCTTTTTACATATTCATTTCCACTCGGTTCTCCTTTTATTTCTCCCATTGAATACAACTTCTCAAAAATTGAAACTGCGGAAGGCTCAACGAATCAGCATAGATAAAACCTTCTTCTACTTTACGGCAATTAAAGAAGACTAAAAAATTCCCCTCACATTCTATTTCCAGATTACTAATACCAATTTTTCTATTCCATTTCTCCTTTGCTACTGGCACAGGATCAGGAATAACAAGAATGTCATCCAAAAAATAATAATCAAATGCTTCGACACGTGAAAGCTGTTGAAAAATTTTATGCTTCTCGTCCATTTGATGTTGCCAAACAAGTTCCATGTTTTCAAGAATGAGGCACCCAGCTGATGGTTTAAATGCAAATCCTATTGTAGGCACAAAATTATTCTCCTTTGCTCTTTTTACTTAAACGTTCCGAAAGTCCTGCCGCTACCTTAAGCAAATCATAATAGGATAACCGTTTTGCGTCCTTTTCGTGAGACTGAACCTTATCTGCTTCCTCACTCATTAATACGTGAAGATTTCCCCCTCTTGGAATGATCTCCACCATTTCTCTAACAACGCGATCCGACGCCGCATTTTGTAACACTCTCCAATCATCAGGGAAGCCCTTTGCAATGATAATGCCAATCGCCTTATTGTGATACGTCTCTGCTCTAATCGACAGTGGAAGCTCTTGCGATTTCGTTATTTCCGTCACAACTTTGAAAAATCCACTGGCCAATGTCTCCCAAATATTATTACCTTCTGTGTAAACTGTGAAAGCTTCCTCCTGTCCATCTTTTGCTTGATCTAAAAATCTCTCAACAGATATTGAAATTTGATTTTTCCTCACGAGAACACCCCTCTAACTCTTTTTCAACGATTGGTTGCCATTAAAATGTATTTTCGTTTCCTTCGCTGTCTCTATTTTTACATTTCCCGACATCTCATCAGCGATTACCGAATCTGCACCATTCCACAGATGCGCATAATGTTTCAGAGTAATTTCAGGGCTAGAATGCCCCATACGCTTAGACAAGACAAGCACAGATACATTAAACTCATTGATAAGATACGAAGCATGAGAATGACGCAAGCCCTTCGCCTGTATTTTCTTTACGCCTGCTAGCTTTGCATAGCGCGCAATAATTCGAGCGATCGTTGATTTTATCATGGGCAACCCATCATAAGAAAAAATAAAATCATTTTCTTTTCCCAAGCCGATTTCCTTTTGCCTATCTCTCCATGCTGCTAAGATTTTTACAGTATCATCATCGAGTGCAATGATTCTTTTACCACCTTCTGTTTTCGTATATGGATTTCGTTTCCAGTCATTGCGACTTTTCATAATCAGCATATGATGAACACGCATACGCTTTTTAATTAAATCGACATCCTCCCACCATAATGCGGTCGCTTCATTCACTCTTAGCCCCGTAAAAAAATACGTGCACACCATAACATAGCTCAGATGCTCATAGAAATCTTTGATATAAATCTGACTAATCACTTTTTCAAATTCTTGTTTCGTCCAGTATGGAACAATCGCTTTTGATTTTGGAATCGCCTTAACCTTTTTGGAAATATTTTCTTCTAAGTATTGCATTTCCACAGCCATATCTAAGCTTTGGCGAAACGAGCCAAAAATAAGACTCGCGTAAGATTGAGCAAAACCTGCCCCACCTTTTTCCTTGCTCATTAATAACCACGTTCGAAAATTCTGTACGTCCTCAACGGAAATAGTACGCAACGTAAGCGACCCGAACCGATCACGTATCTTTTCTAATATCCTCTTACGAACAGCAAACGTACTCTCTTCAACCTCTGTCCGATAAGCAGGAATATACACATTATCCATAAATTGTGCGTAACTCATTTTATAATTCGCGTAACTGTTCACTTTATGGTATTCTCTTTTTAAACGAGTCAACTCTTTGTTTGCTTCAAATGCGGAGGAAAAAGGCTTTCCAGTAGCATCTTTTCTCCCTTTTTTTCGTATCCGTTTCCCAGTAAAACGATCGGTTCCAAATTCCGACTGATAAAAGAAATTGCCTTTACTATCAACATAAACTCCCGGGTATTTCGTTGTCTGTTGCGTTTTACTCTCCATCCGTCTTATTTTCCATTTCCATAGAGAAGCCTAAAATGGACTCGACCGCAAATCGTGGCACAATACCAAGTCTTTTATTATTGTAATACGCACATTTATGCTGATGAACCATGATTGCCTTCGCTTGCCGAATCAGAGAAACCGCTTGATACTTTTTAAAGCCAAGTTCGATTAAATCATCTTTAGATACAGTTACATTCACAATAATGGCTCCTTCCCTTGTCAATATTCATCTTCACTCATGAGTTCTTGCACACGCTGCTCAATCAACGTTTGATCAGACTTTTTAATTTTTTCTTTCCCCATTCGGAGTAAATCTTTCAAATAAACGTCTGCGAATTGTTCACCGTAAACACGACAAAATGATTCATAAATCATGCTTACTGACTTTGCTGTTGCATGCTCAACCCAATTTTTCTTTTTCTTTAATGTAAGCTTTTCACGCTGAACTTTTAACGGTATGGCTTCAATTCCATCAACAAATGCCGTCCACCATTTCATAGGTGGAAGCCTACTTTTATTGTGCAAATCCATATCTTTTTTTTGCTGAGTTTTAAAAGAATAGTGAGCCTTTAAAATTCCTTTTATGATCGAGTTTAACGGTCTCCCTTGTGAAATATAGTTAGCCACCTGACGAGCCTTCATGTCTGTCAGTTCTAACTCCCAACGTACCCATTGTTCTACGTCTATGACTTCATCTGTATTATCTCTGCGTTCTTGCTTCTTATCGTAAATCCGCAAAATCTGAGGAGACGAGCCAATATAGAGTGTGAAACCTGTCAACTTTCCGTCTAAAATTCGTCCACTATTGATTTCAACAAAACGATTGGCTTTAGATGATAATTGTCCACGCTTCAGATATTCCTGTAAAACGCTAACCGAAGGCGAAGAATCATCAAATATATCTAAAGCTAAATCAATACGTGAAACCTTGCCCCCCTTTTCCGACAAAATAAATGAAATCAGCTTATACCAATGCCAGCCGTCAACTCGTGACATATATTCCTCATATTGCCTACATGCTTGCCCTGACAGATCAACAAGGACGTTACTATGGCTAACAGAGGCATGAAGCTTAATATTCGCGAAGCTAATACTTTGGTCATACGACGGAAAAGGACTGCCTTTCACTTCCGTAGCGAATTCTGAAATAGGTATTCCTAAAACGCCATCAGCGACGGAAGAGAAGTCACTATTCGGAATCGAACAGCGAAAATAGTCGATTAAGCAATTATTTAGTCTTTGGATCATTGCCGACTACTCCAAGACTGTAACTAGAAGCCACGACCTTAATTTCCGCATACTGCCAAGAATCAGCCATTGGCTTGCCCTGAGCCACAAAAACCTTCTTTTGAACACGCTTCGGCTTAACAGCAAGTCCAGTAAACGAGATCGGAACAAATTCCCCATCTTCTACACCATCGAAAATTGGCAGACTATCCTGTCCCTCAACAACAACGCTAATCGGAGAACCGATTTCAGTCCCCCCATTACCCAAAATCATTTCAATGAACGGACGATCATAAACCTCAAACGTCAAAGTATATTTACCTGTTTCTTGCCATTCGCCACTAAGATTCTTTTCTCTTTCAACGCGGTGAGAAACACCAGACTCCTGCACAACCATTGCAGACGGTATTTTAAACTGGGAGAGATCAAAAGTTAAATTCTCCATATCGACCTTTTCAGAATCATTTAGAGCATGAAGTTTCGAAGTTTTTAAGATTAATTTTGTCATTTTTATAAGCCCCTTTTTTATCGAATTTTTCCTTTTTTTTAATCCCGAACTCTCGGGATTTCAGACAGCCCTTCAGCCTTAGAGCCGCAAGGGATACAGAGTTTTCTCTTGAGTTAGACACACCTGTGTTACCGGACAGGTTGCGGCTCGCGCCGATCAACTTTCCCCCCCAAAATTGTCGGGCAAAATTCGCCCGACATTGCATCATTTTTGTACGTGTTTCTTGACGCTCCGCTTGCTCGGCTACGCCGGCACCGAAACACTCCCAAAAATGACGCTGACAAGTGGATTTAGATGTATTTCTTCAATTCTGCAATGAAGTCAAAATTTTTCGTATCAAGGTATGGAGATTCGTAATAACTCGCACTCTCTTTCCCCGAGCCCTGCATGTATAAAAGCCCTGCCCCTTTGGTCTCAATAGGGGGGATGGTTTCAGGCGTTGCAGAACCAAACACCATTCTGTAACCTTCGCCGGAATTGGCACCCAACGCAATACGTAAGCCAAGGTTATCACGTAAGTCTGTATTCAGCGTATTAGCGTTCATTTGCTGAGCGGCGATCAAAATAAATACACCTGCCTGTCTACCAAGGAGAACTATTTGCTTGATACCATCCATTACCTCAGATACTAATTTTTTACTATCCTTGTCAGTACCACTCGCCTGAAATGCCCCCATTTCATCGAATACCAGCCATAGAGGCCTAGCAATAGAGGGATGGTCTGCAAAATTTGCACCGTACTTAAAATGTTCATTCATATAGTCATAACGTTTTTTCATCTCAGTAATTGCAAGACGAACCACACGAGCAATGTTATTAGGCGATGTAGCAACATGTTCTTCACCTAAGTAATGCGACAGTGAACCAAGGTCTGAATTTTTTGGGTCAGCCACAAATATTTCACAATTCCGCCTCAATAATTCCCGTAAAATGTAACTAATGAAAACGCTTTTTCCGCTACCCGTGCCCCCCGCAACCAGTATATGGGGACAGCGTGAGGGGTCATAGACAACCCCGTAGCCTAAGTCGATCTCTAGCGCGTCTGTTCGTCCGACATTATTACCCACAATCAGACGTTCAGGACGAGAACGAGCAAAATGATATTCACAAACAGATGGACGGTCAACTTTTTCAGATACAGCTACTTCAAAGAAAGATGAAAGCGCTTCATTTAAGCTATTCATTGCCTTTGTGAATTGATTGCCACGCTTCAAGGCATAAATTACGATTTCATTTTTTCTGATTAAGAATCCTAGCTCAGCAGAATCATAATCAGAATACAATCCATTTGCGGCAATAACGTATCTCAACCCTTTTGCTATACTAATACGCTCCTCAATTTGATGCTCTCTCATATATTTTTTACGACGGCGATACACTGCCATCCATAACAATAAAGCCATTACAGATAACAAAATTTTCATAAATACAGCAGGAAACACCGTAAGCGACAAAAATATCCAAAAAACACACGACCCAGTAAAAATTAAAAAAATTCGCTTAAAAAAATCGGATCGGCGCAACAATTTACTTCCTTCAATAGTCACAATATCGATTTGTTCTTTCTGCATCAGCGGAACCTCTGTAAAAATCTGACAATTTTCGATTTAAGATCATACCAAATTGCACCCATAACAGCAATAACAAATGGGAATCCAAATAACCACTCAACAGCCAGCCCTGCCGAATGAAACGTCAATAAAAGCATGAGTAAAACCACGGCTACGCAAATACACAATATTCCCTTCGTTTTATCTGACATCTATCAACACTCCTCTATCATTTTAGTATTCAATAGTTTTCAAATCCTTCTTATGTCCCTGTTCATGCGCTCTGAGACTCATATTCAAAGGGGGTCCATCAATGTAATAGGGGGCGAATTTTGTCGCATAAAGCACTTTTTCTGTATGTGCTTCAGCTTCTAATCTTCCTACTTTTTTCCAAAGATTATGAGCTAAAATTATATTAATAATCATGAACATGGACAAGGCAATGAAGACTAAGACCTTCAATATTGATTTTGCCCGGTGATATTTCGCCGGAGACCTGACCCTGACCATAAAATCCAATGCTTTCATTATCATTCTTTCACCTCTATTTTTTCCGCAGAACCAATAATTTCCAAAATTAAACTGTCCCAATTCAACCCCAAATGAGGAAAATCTTTGTACCATTTATCTGCTATTCTTTCTAAAGCTGGCTCAGATATAGTAATATTTTTAATAACTTCCCCTTCCGATGTCTCAAATGCCATGTCATATCCCCCCCTGTCATAGATTAACGGTAATCATTAAAATCAATTGTCTTGCCCTGCTCAATATCATCCAATAGGGTCGAACCAGTCTGAAAATGATGGTGAGATTCGGCATATTCCTTTGCAATGAGAGTCTCCTTAACGTACTTCCCGTTCACCCTACCTTCAAATATAGTTTCCAACCGTTCTTGCGCATTCACCACATCTACATGATGAGGAGACACAACCGGCACACCTGAAATTTTTCCCCCTTCTTCATGAAGCTTTTTCACCTGTTTTGCTGACATTTCTTCGAACATGACAATCCCTCCTAGTTTTATATCATGTCATCATTTTGATGACAATATCAGTATAACACATCGCCGGATTATTGTCATCAATTTGATGACAATTAAAAAATTAAAAAAATAAAAGAACATAATTTAGCCCTATGCTCTTTTACTATACTAATTAGATTTTTTGTTCGCTTCTTAGCTTCAGAAGACCAGCCTTAACAATGAGACGTATACAATACCCTGTAGTCACCCATTTTACAGAGAAAGAACCGGGCAAGTCCTGCTTCATTTTATCTATACCTTTCAAAACATCATCGTTTAAATCAAGAGTTGTACGACTCTCCTCGGTCTTCTCTATCCCATTCAAATCATCTAAAGGAAATTTTTCGTCTCTTATTTTTTTCCAACATTCGCCATCTTTTAAACTTGATTTTGTATCGATATATGCTTTAGAAACAACATAACCTTGATTGAGCTTCAACCCATTAAATTCATTTTCATAATTTTTTTTTAAAATCTTTATGCCTTTTAACGTATCAATCGACAATCTTACTGTCTGCCTCATTATAGCCCTCCTTTCTTGGTGGGAATGGTGGGGGTGATTACCTTAAATTTAGGGCATTTCACACATTCTATATTTTAATGAACCTTTTAAAATAGGTTTTTTCAATTCAATTTATCCTACGTGTTTATTCCCACTCGATCGTTGCCGGCGGCTTCGACGTGATGTCGTAGACAATCCGGTTGACGTGCTCGACTTCGTTGACAATGCGCGTCGAAACTTTCTCCAGTACTTCCCACGGGATCCGTGCCCAGTCGGAAGTCATGCCGTCGATTGAAGTGACAGCGCGGATAGCGACGCAGTGATCGTAGGTGCGGCCGTCACCCATGACGCCGACACTCTGGATGTTCGGCAGCACAGTGAAGTACTGCCAGATGTCGCGGTCGAGTCCGGCTTTTTTGATTTCTTCGCGGAGGATAGCATCGGATTCACGAACGATCTTCAGCTTGTCCTCCGTGATCGCGCCGAGGATGCGGATGCCGAGCCCGGGCCCCGGGAACGGCTGGCGCCAGACGATGGCATCGGAAATGCCGAGTTCCGTGCCGAGCTTGCGCACTTCGTCCTTGAACAGTGTATTCAGCGGTTCGATCAGTTTAAATTTCATATCCTTCGGCAGGCCGCCGACATTGTGGTGCGACTTAATGTTCCGCGACGAACCGCCCGCACCGCTTTCCACAACATCCGTGTAAAGCGTCCCCTGCACAAGGAAGGAGATATCCTCAAGTTTATTGGCTTCATCCTGGAAAAGATAAATAAATTCATTGCCGATAATTTTGCGCTTGCGTTCCGGATCGCTGACACCTTCCAGTTTGTCCAAAAAGCGCTTTTTGGCATCAACATGGATAAAATTCATATGAAAATGATTTTTGAACGTATCGATAACGCCTTCCGCTTCGCCTTTGCGAAGCAGGCCGTGGTCGACAAAAATGCAGGTCAGCTGTTTGCCGATTGCTTTGTGGACAAGCACTGCCGCAACTGAAGAATCGACACCGCCGCTCAGCGCGCACAATACTTTGCGATCGCCGGCCGTTTCGCGGATTTTTTCGATTTGCTCATCAATAAAGTGTTCCATCGACCAGCTTTTTTCCGCACCGCAGACCGAGTAAACAAAATTTCTCAGCAGCTCGTTGCCGTATACGGAGTGGCGCACTTCGGGATGGAATTGAACCGCATAGACTTTTTTCGCCGGATTTGCCATCGCTGCAACCGGGCACGATTCGCTGCTTGCTTCAATGGCAAAACCTTCAGGAAGCGTCTTAACCAGGTCGCCGTGGCTCATCCATACCGTCTGTGTTGCCGGCAGGCCGTGGAACAGGGCGCTGTCCGTATTTGCGGTAATGTCGGCTTTCCCGTATTCTCTGCGCGCCGCACGCTCCACGGTCGCTCCGTAGTGCTTGCTGATCAATTGAAGGCCGTAACAGATCCCAAGGATCGGCAGGCCCAGATCGAAAATAGCCGGATCGCAGTCCGGGGCATCCGGATCATAAACACTGTTGGGTCCGCCTGAAAAGATAATGCCTTTTGGGTTCTTTTCCTTAATTTGTTCCGCGGTCAGCGTATGCGGAAACAGCTCACTGTATACACCCAGGTCACGAATGCGTCTTGCGATCAGCTGGTTGTACTGACCGCCGAAATCCATGACGATAATCAAGTTATTCGGTTCTGCCATCCTGCTCTCCACCCCATCTATTTTAATCGTCCGCTTGGTCTTCGCAAATAGTCCATCGGATACGATTCATTTAAAAAGCCGGAGGCCGGGAGGCTTCCAGTTTTCGCGACGCATTATTTACCATCCGCAACATTTGAATCACTTTTCTTATTTTAACAATGAATACAGGGTTCATCAACCCATCAGACCAAATAGCGCAGATAAACATAGACGGTGCTGATCACGAGCGACAGAAACATTACCGGAAGACCGGCTTTCATAAAAGCGGCAAACGTTATCGGACAGCCTTCTTTCTCCGAGATTCCGGCGACGATCAGATTGGCGCTCGCGCCGATCAGAAGGCCGTTGCCGCCGAGGCAGGCACCGAGCGACAGGCTCCACCACAACGGCTCCAGATTGACGATACCCATGTGTCCCATGTCCTGAATCAGCGGAATCATCGTCGCTACAAACGGAATGTTGTCGACAACGGAAGAGGCAATGGCGCTCATCCAGAGAATCAGAAATGTCGTCGGCACTGTCCTGCCTCCCGTCAGCCCCAAAACGAAACCGGCAGAACGGGCAATCACGCCTGTCTCCACCAGCCCGGCAACGAGAACGAACAAGCCGGTGAAGAAAAAAATCGTTGGCCATTCCACGGCGGAAAGCGCCTGCTCCATGTATCGCTCACCGGTCAGCAAGAGGAGAAGAAAAGCACCGGCCAGCGCAACCGTCGCCGTCCCGACTCCGAGTCTCTGATGGAGAAAAAAGCCGAAAATCGTCAGCAGCAAAACGAACAGTGACTTGATCAGGAGCGGCAGGTCCGTAATTTCGTCGCGAGCATTCAGATCGGCAAGCCTTTCCGCCGCGTCCCGGCGCACGTGCAGCTGCTTCCGGTAAAAAAAGATCAAAAAAGAAAGCACGGCAAGCGCGATGATCAGGATGACCGGCGTCAGATTCGTGATAAAATCCATAAAGCTCAGATCCTTGACCGCGCTTCCGATCATGATATTGGGCGGATCGCCGATCATCGTCGCCGTCCCGCCGATGTTGGCCATGAAAATCTCCGACATCAGAAACGGAACCGGCGAGAGTGCCAGTTCCCTGGCGATGCTGAATGTCACGGGAACGACGAGCAGCACGGTCGTCACATTATCGAGGAAGGCCAAGCCGAATGCCGTAATCAGCGAAAACACCGTAAGCAGGGCGACAGGACGGCCGTTCACCTTCTTTGCCGCCCAAATGGAAACGGCCTTGAACAGTCCCGTCCGGGCAGTCACTGCAACAATAATCATCATGCCGACCAGAAGGCCGAGAGTGTTGAAATCGATATGGCGTATTGCAGTATTCTGATTAAGAACGCCGAGGAACAGCAGCAGCGCGGCAGCGAGCATGACGACGATCGTCCGGTGAATTTTCTCGGCCATTATGAATCCGTAGGAGAGAACAAAAATGGCAATGGCTAAAATGGCTCCGACTGGCAAGCAAAACAGATCCTTTCCAAGATTCAGTTATTGATAAGTGCTAAGGAAAATTTTTCTAAAACCCGGCCATTTATTTTCTTCAAGACGGCAGCTGTGCCCGGTTACATTTGATTTTCCGTTTCATGAAATGCTTTTCCAGGAAACAGAACGGATCAGCTGAAGCTGAAACAGGTGGGTAATAAAGGGCGCATAAACATTTTTACGGACAATGACCTGAAATTCGCCGCCTTTCCGCGCGTAAAACAGGATATCCGTGTAGATTTTATCACTGTCGAAGAATTGTCTGACGGCGCGCAGACGGTTTAACGCCTCGCCCGTTTTCGCCTTGATCAGAAATTCAACATCGTCTTCATTTTTTTGTTCGGTCAAAGCGATCAGTGAATCGTTGACCTGATAGATCAGTTTATCCATTCCGGGATCTCCCTTCCACTACATCAGATATCTGACATAAATATAACCCATCGCCATAGTTACTGAAACAAGCATCACGGGAAAACCGACCAGCAGATAACGGGTAAATGAGATCAAACGTCCCTCTTTCGCCGCGAGTCCGGCGACAATCAGATTGGCGCTGGCCCCAATGAGTGAACCGTTTCCTCCAAGGCAGGCACCGAGCGCAAGACTCCACCACAGCGGATCAAGACTGCCGATGCCCATCCGTCCCATATCCTCTATCAGCGGAATCATCGTCGCGACAAACGGAATGTTGTCCATAAACGCCGAAGCCATAGCGCTCAGCCATAGAACAAGAAAAGAAGCGGCAGTCAGATTACCGGCAGTCAGATCAATCGCCGATTGTGCAAGATGATTCATGATGCCCGTTTCAATCAAACCGCCGACAAGGACAAACAGGCCAAGAAAGAAAAATATCGTCGGCCACTCAACGGAACTGAGCGTGTGTTCCAGTGTCTTTTCCCCTGTCAGCACCAACAGCAGAAAAGCACCGGCCAGTGCAACCGTCGCAGATTCCGCGTGGATCAACGGGTGAATGAAGAAGCCGAAAATAGTCAGAGCCAGAATCGAAACGGCTTTAATCATCGTGATTTTATCTGTAATTTCATTTTTTTCATCCATGGCCATCAGATGATCTCTGGCCTGATCGGACGTATGGAGCTTTTTTCGGTAAAGAATCAAAATAAACAGCATGACCGCTGTTCCGACTAATAGTGAAATCGGAGCAAGGTGCACGATAAAATCGATAAAGTCGATACTCCCGGCTGCGCTTCCGATCATGATATTGGGCGGATCACCGATCATCGTTGCTGTGCCGCCGATATTGGCCATAAGAATTTCTGTGATAAGGAACGGCATCGGATCGATTTTCAGCTGCCGGCTCATACTGAATGTCACCGGGACCATCAGCATGACTGTGGTTACATTGTCGAGGAAGGCCGAACCGACAGCCGTCATTGCGGCAAAGATAATGAGCAGGGGAAGCGGTCTGCCCTTTACCCTTTTTCCGAGCCCGATCGCCACGTACCGGAATAGGCCTGTTTCCTCCGTAACCGAAACGATGATCATCATGCCGATCAGCAGACCGATTACATTAAAATCAATATGTTCGAGAGCCGTATGCTGACTAATAACCCCGGAAAAAATCATCAGCGAACCGCCGATCATTGCTGAAATTGTCCTGCTGATTTTTTCAGAAATGATGGCACCGTAGGAAATGATAAAGATCGCAATCGCCAGATAAGCTGCCGTCCCCATTTCATTTCCTCCTTCGAAAGTCCGTATGATCAAAAAAAAATAAAAAGAGCCCGTTTTGACAGGCTCCTCCAAATACGTTCATGTTATTCAGCTGTTTCTGCAATAACAATAACGGATTACATACGCCGCTGTCAATCTTTTTCTTCGGCCGCGGACTGCAGTCTGTAAATCCGCGCATAAAAAAAGAGACCCCCTCAACAAAGGGCCCAATAATAAAAACAGGGGGAAGTTACATTGCTTTCGAACATCTAAAGCATACTGCGCCTTTCTTAAAAATCAATTAACTTGTTCTACAAATTGAAATTCTTTATTTCCCCGTGCCGCAGATTCTCCGCAACTTCCTGTTTTTACATGATATATTTTCGATGCGGACGTTCAAAATAAAGGCGAATCCGATTCGGGAGGTGAAAAAACATGGCACAGCAGGAAAACAATATGGGAAATAACTTCTTGCCGTTTTTGGCCGCATGCGGAGCCGGTGCGGCAACATATGTATGGCTGCGAAACAATCGGGGCTCAATTCCGCAGTTCGTTCAGCAGCCGATGCAGCAGATGGGCAAAACGGCACAGCAGATCGCCGGAGCGTTCAATCCTCAGGGTTAATCCGTTCCACATTTTTTAATATATTGAACAGGCCCCCCGCCGCAAACGGCCCGGGGCTTGCTCAGTTTTGAACCGATCGGCGCGGCACCTCCATTTTATAGACAAAAAGGCTCTCTGCAGTAACACAGAGAGGTGAGTTAAAAAAGGATGGCAATTGTAACAGAAGGTAATTCATATTATACAACTAGGAATTGTATTATTTCAATATTAAAAGCAAGAATATCTTTACAAACCCCGTATTTATTTTAAAAAATGTGATTCGCCTATCTTTCGAAACGCTTTTTCCTTGAAAATCATCATTTTTTTTGATGTGTCCTGTTAAATAGACGTTTCTGGCAGTATGAAAAGAACATACATTCGTGTATAATAGAAAACAAAAAAAGGTGATCTTATGCTGACTGACTTTGAAAGAAAGATCGCACAAATCATGCGGAATGATTCGGCGGCAGGAAGAATAACACTGGTTAGCGATCTGGAACAGCGCACCGGCCATGACGCAGAAGAAATTGAAAAAGCCATTGAGAAAGCCAAGCACACTTCAAAAAAGGACGGAGGACTGCTGCCATGAATAAATTAACCAAGGGAAGCAACCTGCGCTGGGAATCCAGCCGGATGATGCTGCCGGAACATGTTCAGGCGCTCAGGCAGGACGAGGCGGATCTGGGAAAAAAGAAACGTCCGTCTCTGGATGACCAGGAACTGGAGACATTAAATCGGACACTCAGTGAAGCGCTGTCCGGAAGCAAACGGGTTGCGCTTCGCTATTATCAGAACGGATATATAAAAAAGAGCATTTGCTGCGTTGAAAAATTAGATACAGCTCGGCGGCAGCTGAAGATATGTGACGTGCACGGGCCGGGCAGTTGCATCTCATTGATGGATATCGTCGAGATAAAGTTAGCGGATCCGGCAGCGGATCCATTTAGCGGCATGTAAAAAACGGATATAATATCGGCGATCTTTCTTCCGGCGGCGTCTCATAAGCCGATGTTTCGACTTGGAGACGTCTCTTTTGATGAAAGCAGCGTTCTCTTTAGATCGAATACTTCTTTATCTGAATCTGCCGGCAGCAGAACGGGCGAAGGGTGTTTAATGTCATTACAGCAGATAGATAACCGTTTGGTTCCGCGGTTGATGCGGATGGGGAAACAAACAATTCATATTTCGATTATTCGTACTCATTGATTTCGAACCATTTACCGGCGATTTTGATCATTTACTAATGATTCTCCGGCTGTATTGATCATTCCGGACCATGCACTCCGATCATAGTCTCAAAATACCTTGATCGGTACGATTTTTCGCAGATTGGCCCCAAAAATGCAGATGTTCCCCTAAATCGGGCATCACTCCCTGTTACCCGACCATTATCATCAACGGATTCTCCATCGGATCGGTCCGTCAATGTGAAACAGGATTCCATCTCCTGCCTTTTTTGGTTTGTTAAAAACTCTTGTACTGCGTTTTTTATAAAAAAAAGCCCTGCAGAGCAAATCAGAACATTTTGCCCATACAGGAACTGTAAAACACTCCCCCAAGTTATCGTATCAAAATGAACTATACAAAAAATGAACATCTATCTTCTCTGCTGCTGCAGTAACGGTTAACTGTCATTTATGCCGCGTCAATGGAAAAAGCGGCGTTCCATTTTTCTATTCCTTATAAAATGATTTCACATCTCAGTGAAGAAACTGTCGGGCGCCCGAATCCCGATGCCGAACTGAAGACATGGAACTTCGGGCCGTGGAATAAATAGTCCACCGAAAATATTTGGCGGAGCCGGCCTGCTGAATGCCTCGATAAATTGTGAGCGGAATAATCGATGAAATTTATAATGATCCGACTTCTTTTTAGGGCCTGATAAAAAGCATAGGAAGCGAGGTTTATTCAACGGATTTTGCTATCACATCGGCCTAGTCGTGAAGCATATCAAAATTCAAAAACAGGTAACGCCCGCGGGTCTCCGGCCACACATACATCTCTGCCTGCAGAGGCAGGTGTCGGTCCGGAACAGGTTATGAACCTTTCCTGACCAAAAAGAATGCGAAGCCGCGACTTCAACCATACTTTGCCCGGAGCGGGTCATGGACCGCCCTTGGCCGCATGGACAATGAGGGTAATCTGTACGCCGTCCGGCCATGAAAAAAAGAGCGTCTCTCTTATGTTCGGCGAACACTTGAGAAACGCCCATTTAAATGGATGGCCCGTAAAAAAACCATCGGATGGATCTATATAACCTGCAGCCCCTGATCGAACCGGGGATTCAGGATTTTTTACATCATGCCGCCCATTCCGGCGCCGCCGGCCGGTACTTGCGGTTCCGGATGTTCTTCCGGCTTATCGGCGACAACGGCTTCCGTTGTCAGGAGCATAGCCGAGACGGAAGCGGCGTTCTGCAGTGCGTAACGAGTCACTTTGGTCGGGTCGACGATGCCGACTTCAATCATATCTACCCATTCGTCCTTGGCAGCGTCATAGCCGATACCCGGTTTCTGACCCTTCAGCTTTTCAACAATGACAGAGCCTTCGAGTCCGGCGTTTTCGCCAATCTGGCGAACCGGTTCTTCCAGAGCGCGGATGACGATGTTCACACCGGTCTTCTCATCGCCCTCTGCATCAACTGCGGCAACATCCTTAATCACATTGGCCAGCGCCGTGCCGCCGCCGGCAACGATACCTTCCTGAACGGCAGCGCGTGTCGAGTTCAGTGCGTCTTCAATGCGCAGTTTGCGTTCTTTCAGTTCTGTCTCGGTTGCAGCGCCGACTTTGATAACGGCTACGCCGCCGGCCAGCTTTGCCAGACGTTCCTGCAGCTTTTCTTTATCGAAATCAGAAGTGGTTTCTTCAAGCTGTGCCTTGATCTGGCCGACACGTCCGCCGATCTTCTCGGAATCGCCGGCACCTTCGACAATCGTCGTGTTGTCTTTTGTTACGATGACTTTTCCGGCCGTGCCGAGTTGATCGATCGTTGTGGATTTGAGGTCGAGTCCGAGGTCTTCCGTGATCACTTGGCCGCCGGTCAGGACTGCGATATCTTCAAGCATAGCCTTTCTGCGGTCGCCGAAGCCCGGTGCTTTAACAGCGACTGCATTGAACGTACCGCGAAGTTTATTGACAACGAGAGTGGCCAGTGCTTCGCCTTCAACGTCTTCGGCAATAATCAGCATTGATTTGCCCTGCTGAACGACTTTCTCAAGAATCGGCAGGATTTCCTGAATGTTGGAAATCTTTTTATCCGTAATCAGAATGTACGGATTTTCAAGAGAAGCTTCCATTTTATCCTGGTCGGTGACCATATAAGCCGACGCATAGCCGCGATCGAACTGCATACCTTCAACCACATCCAGCTCGGTTGCAAAGCCTTTGGATTCTTCAATCGTAACGACACCGTCGTTGCCGACTTTTTCCATTGCTTCGGCAATCAGTTCGCCGACTTTTTCGTCCGCTGAAGAAATGGCGGCAACCTGTGCAATCGATGCCCTGCCTTTGATCGGCTTGGAAATTTTCTTCAGGCCTTCAACGGCAGCTTCCGTCGCTTTTTCAATCCCGCGGCGAATGCCCATCGGATTGGCACCGGAAGTCACGTTTTTCAGGCCTTCGCGGATCATCGCCTGAGCGAGAACCGTAGCGGTCGTTGTTCCGTCGCCGGCTACATCATTTGTCTTGCTGGCTACTTCGGAGACAAGACGTGCGCCCATGTTTTCGAATTTATCTTCAAGCTCAATTTCCTTGGCAATCGTCACACCGTCATTTGTAATCAGCGGTGAGCCGTATTTTTTGTCCAATACAACGTTGCGGCCTTTCGGCCCGAGCGTTACTTTCACTGCATCTGCCAGAACGTCAACGCCGCGAAGCATCGAGCGGCGGGCTTCTTCGCTAAACTTAATTTCTTTTGCCATCGTGGATAGTCCCTCCTGAATATTAATCGATTGATTTATTCAATGACTGCCAAAACGTCGTCCTGACGAACAACCAGGTAGGTCTTGCCGTCATATTTGACTTCCGTACCGGCGTATTTTGAGAAGAGGACCTTTTCTCCCTCTTTTACATCCAGTGCAATGCGTTCACCTGCATCAGAAACTTTGCCTGCACCGACAGCAACAACCCGTCCTTCTTGCGGCTTCTCCTTCGCCGAGTCCGGCAGCACGATACCACTTGCAGTTTTTTCTTCTTTTTCTTGTGGTTCGATAACGATGCGATCACCCAATGGCTTTAACATGAAAGAAATACCCTCCTTAAATTGAATGTTAAGTAAAGTACTTTGTTAGCACTCTATTCGTCCGAGTGCTAATCCATTTAATATAATAATCAATTCCATTTTGATTTGCAAGCTTTTCATAAAGAAAACTTGCCGATCGGCCGGCCTTCAGGCAAAGCCGGAAGCTTAGTTGCGATGCCGCGGGCAGCCGGGCGACGGACAGGCCGCGGATGCAGTATCTTTGTCCGCCTGCTTATACCTATGACTTGCTGAAACTTTATACTTATAAAACAGGATGCACAATAGGCCGCGGATCGGCGGCCTGATTTCGGCCCGTTATCCTCTCTCTGTTTCCGAAAGCGGCCTGTTTGAGATAAGAGCCCCGCTCTGCCCGGAACAGGCATGCCGGCCGAAGGCATATATTCCGCCAACGGACGAATATTATGGGGAGATGAACCAACAGGTTCGGTAATATGGAAAAGGAGAGGCACACGCCGCTATGTTAAAATAGGATGTATGAGCGCGGCGGCGCATCAAAAGAATCCTGTTTCTGATCGGAAACCGCGCCGGTTCCCCCCTCAAAGCCCTGATAAAATTTTCGAGAACACGAGGTGTCGTCGCTTGACGAAAAGATACATATCCATTGTCATTATTTATCTGATTTGTTTTCTGTCGCCTTTGATTCCCGGTTTCGCCTGGCTGACCGGATTTTTTCCTAAAGGCCAGGGCTACGGCGTCGTCATGACCGCGATATTTTTTCTGACATTGATTATCGTGCTGTTACTCCTGCTTCCTGAACGTTACATACGAAACGGGGAACGCGCGCCGGCGAGTGTATCTCTTCTATGGGCGGTCGGCGGCGTTTTGGCACTGTTCGCCCTGCAGATTCTGGCATCGCTGATCAATACTTTCATATTCGGCGAACCTTCGCAATCGGCACACACCCAGAGTGTCGTCCAAATCGCACGGATGTCGCCGCTGTTTTTGCTGGCAGTCGCTGTCATCGGTCCGATGCTGGAAGAAATCGTCTTCCGGAAAATCATTTACGGCAGCCTGAAGAAGAAAATGGGCTTCATTCTTGCTGCATCGATCAGCTCGCTTATCTTTGCCTTCGGACATTTGGATTTTCAGCATCTTCTCATTTATTTCGTCATCGGATTCTTTCTCTGCTATGCCTACAAGAAAACGGGGAGGATTGCCGTCAACATGTTTATGCATGCCGCGATGAATGCGACCGTTGTCGCGATCAGCCTGACGCTCTCGTCGCCGTCGTTTATCCAGCTGACAGGTCATTAAAAAAACACGGGATCCGCCGGGGTCCCGCGTTTTTCATTATTATCCTTCATCGTCTTCCAGTGCCGTCAGAATTTCCGGACCGTCCTTCGTGATCGCCAGCGTGTGCTCATACTGAGCGGAAAGCGATCCGTCAATTGTCCGTGCCGTCCAGCCGTTGCTGTCGATTTTTGAACGCCAGTCGCCGATATTGAGCATCGGTTCAATCGTAATCGTCATGCCGTCCCTGAGGCGGAGCCCGCGCCCCTGTTTGCCGTAATGAGCGACCGGCGGATCTTCATGCATCGTCGGCCCGATGCCGTGGCCGACAAACTCGCGTACAACGCTCAGCCCTCTGGACTCGGCATATTCCTGAATGGCGTGGCCGATATCGCCCAGCCGGTTGCCGACGACGGATTGCTTGATCCCCTCATACAGGGCTTCCTTGGTCGTCTTCAGCAAATGCTCCGCTTCATCGGAAATGGTTCCCACTCCGTAACTCCACGCCGAATCAGACAGCGCGCCGTTCAGATTGACCACCATGTCGATCGTCACGATATCGCCGTTTTTCAGCGGCTTTTTATTTGGAAATCCGTGGCAGATCTCGTCATTGACCGAAGCGCATGTGGCAAAGCGGTAACCTTGAAACCCCTTCTCCTCCGGAGTCGCTCCGTGCTTTTCAAGAAAGTCATTGACGAATTCCTCGATTTCCCATGTGGTTATTCCCGGTTTAATCATCGATTTGATTTTCTTGTGCGTCAGCGCAAGCAGCTGGCCGGACTTTTTCATTTCGGCAATTTCTTTTTTTGACTTTAACTGTATCATACGTACGTTCCACCTCTGTATCGTTTCTCCAGGGCCTTTTTATAAAGATCGGCATTTTTGGCAGTCTGTTCCCCCGGAGCATCACGATTGTATTTTACCACTTTATTTATGCCGGAATCATTCGGATTGTTTTTCCTCTATCCCGTGATTCAGAAAATAGATCAAAGCCTGAAGCTCCACTGTCATGTCGACATGCCGTACATACACATCCGGAGGAAGAGAAAGTCTGACGGGAGAAAAATTTAAAAAGCCGCGGATTCCCGATGCCATCGCCTGTTCAGCCGCACCCTGCGCCTGATCCGCCGGAACCGTTAATATGGCCGCAGCAATGTCATGGTTGTCATCGGCTGCCAGATCCCCCATATAATGAATGACTGTACCGCCGATCTGCTGTCCGATTTTCAAAGGATTGATATCATAGGCTTTTACAATCTGCGTATTATTATTTTTTCTAAAGTTATGATTCAGGAGGGCCGTCCCGAGGTGACCGACACCGATCAAGATCACCTTGGACAGTTCGTCCTGATAAAGTGTTTTACCTAAAAAATCAAGCAGGCGCTGAGTATTGTATCCGTATCCCTTTCTCCCCAGCGCCCCGAAATAGGAAAAATCCTTTCGAATCGTTGTTGAATCTACCTGCACGATCTTTCCCAGCTCCGAAGACGAGATCCGTGTTTTTCCGATAGACACGAGATGCTGCAGAGATCGGTAGTAGATCGGCAGCCGCTCGGCCGTTGCCTGCGGCACTCTTTGATTTGACATCGTTTCATAACCCTCCCATGAAATGCCCGGAGGCGCGTCCGCTAATGTTTGATACCTGCCGGGACATCCTTTCTACACTATACATCATTCAGCAATTGATTTGTTTGAATTAGATCGCCGTACTTTTTTCACAGCCCCTGCCTTTCTGCTGCACAGTTGCCGAATAAAACAGGATTAGGCTACAATGAATAATGAATGAGGAACCATACCTGACTAATTGAAAGCATGTGCCGCATTATTTCAGCGTGCCCTGGCTTTTTGAGGTGAACGTAAATGATACTTCTGCAAACAAATAAGATCAGCAAATCTTTTGCTGCTGAACTTATTTTATCGAATATCTCGATTGAGGTGAAGTTTGGAGAACGCGTTGCGCTGGTCGGGCGCAACGGCGCCGGAAAATCGACACTTCTGAAAATCATCGCCGGCGTGATGAGCGCCGACAGCGGTGAGGTGATCATCCCCAAGGACCGAACAATCGGCTACCTGCCGCAGAATGCCACACTGAATTCCAAGAAGGGGATCTATGACGAGCTGCTGACGGTTTTCAGTCCGCTGACCACCATGGAAAAGAAGCTCCGCAAGATGGAAGAGAAAATGGCCGACCCCGGACGCTTCTCAAACAGCCAGGACTACGACCAGCTGCTCGGGACCTATGACGCGCTTCAGGCAGAATATAAATCAAAGGGCGGCTATACCTACCAATCCGAAATCCGCAGTGTGCTGAACGGCCTGAATTTCGGCGGATTTCCGGATGCAACGCCTGTCGGCAATCTTTCCGGCGGCCAGAAAACGCAGCTCGCCCTCGGTAAATTATTATTGATCAAACCCGATCTGCTCATTCTTGACGAACCGACCAACCATCTGGACATTGAAACGCTGACATGGCTCGAAGGATATCTGCAGCGTTATAGCGGAAGCATCCTCGTCGTCTCGCACGACCGTTATTTTCTCGACAAGATAGCTACTAAAGTTTATGAAATCGCCAACCATTCCGCACGAAAATATAGCGGCAATTATTCCCGCTATCTTGAACTGAAAGCGGCCGAATACGAAACCGCGATAAAAAATTACGATAAGCAGCAGAAGGAAATCGCCCGTCTGGAAGATTTTGTACAGAAAAATATTGTACGCGCCTCTACAACCAGACGGGCGCAGAGCAGACGCAAACAGCTGGAAAAAATGGATGTTCTGGAAAAACCGTACGGTGAGGAAAAATCGGCCAGTTTTTCTTTTGACATTGAAAAACAAAGCGGACGCGATGTACTCACCGCCGTCGATTTAGCGGTTGGCTACTCTTCCGGGGCCGCGATGATTTCCGGACTGAACTTTCATATTACGAGAGGCGAACGGGTGGCGCTGGTCGGACCGAACGGCATCGGCAAATCGACCTTGCTGAAATCGATAGCCGGCGGGTCGACGAAGCTGGCCGGCGAAATCAGGCTCGGGAGCCACGTCACCACTGGTTACTATGACCAGGAACAGACGAGGCTGACATCGGGAAAAACGGTGCTCAATGAACTGTGGGACGACTATCCGCAGGAGCCGGAGAACGAGATCCGCAATGTGCTTGGAGGATTTCTTTTTTCCGGCGACGACGTCTCCAAGCTTGTTTCTCAGCTCAGCGGCGGTGAAAAAGCGCAGTTAATGCTGGCTAAGCTGATGATGCGGCACGACAATCTGCTGATTCTCGACGAACCGACCAATCATCTTGACCTTGACAGCAAGGAAGTGCTGGAGGCGGCACTGGCAGATTATTCAGGCACCATCTTATTCGTTTCCCACGACCGCTATTTTATCAACAATATCGCTACCCGCGTCTTCGAACTCTCAAGAGACGGCATCACGGAATATCTGGGCGATTATGATTATTATATCAACAAGAAAGCGGAAAATCTGCAAATCGCCGAGCTGGATGCGCAATCTGCCCCCGTCCGGAAACAGGCCGAGGAACCCGACGCCGGAAAGCAGCACTTTTTAAAGGATAAAGAACAGAAAAAAAAGAGGCGGCAGCTTATCCGCTCAATTGAGCAGCTCGAAACCGAGATCAGCCGTCTTGAAGCGGTCATCGATAAAAATGAACAGTCCCTGCTTATGCCTGAAGTTTTCAATGATACACAAAAGGCTCGGGACGTTCAGGAGCAAATCGAGAAAGATAAGGAAACACTCGGCAGACAAATGGAAGAGTGGGAAAAGGCTCAGCTTTCATTGGATGAGATTCCCGAATAAAAGCGGAATCGGATGAACGGATCGTGTCGTACACAGGCCGGGCCAGGTGAATGGAACAGCCCGGTACAAAAAGAACCGGAGTGAAATATTTTGATAAAATTTCACTCCAGTTTGTGCATCCGAGAATTCTTTTTATCAGCGTTTTCCTGAATGAATCCCCATCAATTTCTCAGAAGTCTTCGATTGCCAGATTCGGGCTGCCGTTCAGCGACAAATCCGCCCGCATGCCCTTCAGAAAACCGATCGTTCCTGCAGCCGCAATCATCGCCGCATTATCCGTGCACAGCCCGAGCGGCGGGATCACAAGCGGGATACCGCGTGTTTCAGCCGCCCCGGCCATTTCTTTTCTGACCTGACTGTTAGCCGAAACGCCGCCGGCGACCAGCAGCTGCCGAACTTCATACCTGCCTGCGGCCATCATCGTTTTCTTCACAAGCACTTCGGCAACGCTGGCCTGAAAACTGGCGGCGACATCGGCTTTGCTGATCTCCCGGCCCCGCTGTTTCTCGTTGTGAATATAGTTGATGACCGCCGACTTCAGACCGCTGAAGCTGAAGTCGAGCGAACCCTGTTCAAGCCATGCTCTCGGAAAGTCAATGGACGCGCTCCCCTGCCCTGCCAGACGGTCGATCTCCGGCCCTCCGGGATAAGGAAGACCGAGCGTCCGCGCTACCTTATCAAACGCTTCTCCGGCAGCGTCGTCCCTCGTCGTACCAATCACCCGATAAGAACCATGCTCCGGCATGAGAACCAGTTCGGTGTGGCCTCCCGAAACAACCAGGGCGATCAGCGGAAACTGAAGTTCATGAACAAAGCGGTTGGCATAAATGTGCCCCGTGATATGATGCACGGGAACGAGCGGAATGCGGTGTGCAAAAGCGAGCGCTTTGGCTGCGTTTACGCCGACAAGGAGCGCCCCGATCAGTCCCGGTCCCTGAGTGACCGCTATGGCATCCAGATCGTTCCAGGAAATACCCGACTCTTCCATCGCCGCCTCACAGACGATCGTAATCTGATCGACGTGATGGCGTGAAGCGACTTCCGGAACAACACCTCCAAAACGTCTGTGAATGTCTATCTGCGAAGCTACGGCATTGGCAAGAATTCTTGTTCCGTTTTCGACTACCGCCGCCGCCGTCTCGTCACAGCTTGTCTCAATTCCCAATATTATCGTTTTCCGGTTTATATTCAGATTCATATTTTCACCCACATGATTAGTGCATCTTCGCCATTATTGGAATAATAGTTTTTACGAATGCCGCCGCCGCTAAATCCGAGTTTGCGATACAGATTTTTAGCAATATCGTTGGTCACGCGGACTTCCAGACTGATCGTTCTCGCATGTTTCACTTTCGCATGAAGCATCACTTTGCGGAGCAGCGTTTCGCCGATTTTGAATCCCCGGTAGCCGCTCAGTACGGCAATGTTTGTAATATGCGCTTCATCAACGATCACCCACACGCCGCAGTAGCCGATGATTTTCCCGCCATATTCGGCAACAAAATAAGTGGCAAACTGGTTGCTGAGCAGTTCATTTTCAAACGCCTGGCGCGACCAGGGGACATCAAAAGCACTGTGTTCCACGATCATGACCTGGTCAATATCGCCATATGTCATCTCCCGGATATTTAACGCCTCTAACTCTTTCATATTCATCTCTCCTGCCGGCGGGCCAGCCACTTTGTCTCAGCCTCCGCCAAACGAAGATAGGAGGGCAGAAAGTGATGAATGTCCGGAACCGGCTGTTTTTCCTCACCGAGCCGCGCGAGTTCGGACGCACGCGGTATATTTTGCGGCTTATCGCCGAAAACGGCCGCAGGCACCTTGATCAGACAGTCATTCCACTTCTCCAGATCATTGCTTAAAAAAAGCAGCGGCTCATGCAGCTTTTTTAATTCGTCAATCCAGTCTTTAATCATTACCAGACGGTCCGGCTGCACCGGAACGGTTTTGCCTTTTTGGTTTTTGTAGAGACCTGCGAAAACCTGGCCCCGCCGCGCATCAAAAAACGGCGCGATGTACCCGTCAAAGTACCGCCCGTTCTGCGCCACAATCTCCAGGCTTGACACACCGACCAGTTCTTTTTTTAAAGTCCAGGCCAGCGTCTTCGCAATGGTCACACCTATTCTCAGTCCCGTATAGGATCCCGGTCCCTGGGCGACCGCAATCCGATCAAGATCCCCGGGGCTCATGCCCGCATCATCGAGCAGCTCCGCAACAGCGGGCATCAGGCGTTCCGAATGATTTTTCCGGCTGTTGGTCATTCGTTCGCCGAGCACCTTGCCGCCCGATATGACCGCAACTCCCATGACCAAATTGGACGAATCAATCGCAAGTACATTCATTCTCTGAAATCTCCCTGTATAAACTCTCAGCTCTTCGGCCGTGTGCCATGAGCGTGAGCTTTCTGTTATGGTCGTCAATCCGCTTGATGGCTATCGATAAATAATCCTTCGGAAGCCAGGACTGTATATTTTCCGCCCATTCGATGACTGTGACCCCTTCCCTGTCAAAGTAATCTTCCAGGCCGATATCCTCATCGTCATTGATCCGGTATACATCCATATGATAAAGGGGCACACGTCCGCCCATGTATTCCTTCACAATAGTAAAAGTCGGGCTGCTGACCCTTTCACTGATTCCCAGCCCCTTGGCCAGCCCTTTGGTGAAAACGGTCTTTCCGGCCCCGAGATCCCCGGAAAGCGTCAGCACATCTCCGGACTGTAAATATCCGGCGATTCTTTCAGATAAAGCCATTGTTTCTTCGGGGGAATGACATATCCATTGACACACGGCAATCACCCTCATCACTGATTAAAAGGATTATATCCTGATTTGGCGAATCCTGTACAGCCCGCCCGATCTGAGAAATACTCCCGGGCCGCTCTCAGAACCGGACATATGGTCTATTTGGATAACGACGAAGATCTATCCGATATTGCAGCAGGATCAAACCCTTTCTCATACAATCTTCCTGATAAATAGGAATCGATCTTCCGGAAAACGGCAGGCGCCGGTCAGAGAAAGTATCGCCATACAGCCCTATCCATCCGGAACCGATACAGCTTTTCCATCTGCCGCAAAGAACGGCTCGCCGGCATACAATCCCCTCACCCTCAGCAATCCTGTCCGGGCAGATCCGCTGCTCTTCCTCCTGATTAGCCTGGGAAAGGGGCCTGCCATCCACCGATTTTTTCACGATCTGCGGATCATGCCGTCTTATCGAAACAATCGTGAAAATAAAAGCAAGCTATCTTCCGTTTCCAACATTCATACAAACATAGTGTACCATAATCATACAACAATTTCTTTGCCGGAACCCGTCTGTAAGATCAAGGCTCTGTATACCTGAAAACCAACAGATGCCAGCCGCTTCATCTGAACACTGCCCTTGCCCGGCACCGAGAACCTGTTACATATAAAAAAATATGTGTATCCCCCTCAACTCATGTATCCAGCCGGGCTGCGTGAAAGTGCCGTCAATTTCTCTGAAAAACGCTCGTTTTACACGAGCGGCAGTCTACTCTTTTGAATATTCCTGCGGACGGCGATTTATTCCGCTGAAAAAGAAGATATCCTGCACGGGCAGACGTTACCGGCGGAATCGCCCGATCCTTTTCTTCGGCCGGTTGCATAGCCCTGTAAATCGTGGCGAAAATGGTCGGGAAGTAAGGGTGTATTATCATTAGGTCGCCGCTGACCATCAGTTATAATGAACGAAACTAGCCCCTTGATCGCAGATACGTGGGTTAATTGGAGTAAGATAAAACTTAGGATCTACTCTCCAAACAGAGCCATCATACGAAAGGAGCTAGCACTATGAATCCTAACACAAAATATGTCGGATTGGATGTTTCCAAAGAAAAAATCGCGGTCGCCGTCGCTGAGGAAGGAAGAAGCCAGCCCCGTTATATCGGGATGATCCTCTATCGGGAGAAGTCGCTGGGCAAACTCATGGAGCAGTTGGGAGACGGGGACCCCGAGCAGCTTCGGGTCTGCTATGAAGCCGGGGTGGACCGGCTAGGGCCTTTATCGCTGGCTGAGCGCCCGGGGCATCGCCTGTGACGTCGTGGCTCCCTCCCTCATTCCCAGAAAACCCGGGGACCGGATCAAAACCGACCGCCGGGATGCGCCCCAGCTGGCCGCCCTCTATCGCGCCGGAGCCCTGACGCCGATCGATGTGCCCACAGAGGAGGATGAAGCCCTGCGCGATCTGGTCCGGGCCCGGGAGGACGTGAAAGAGGATCAGCTGAGGGCGAGACACCGGCTGGCCAAATTTCTTCTGCGCCACGGCATCAGGGAACCGCAGGGGGTGAGAAAATGGAGCGGCCGGTATCAGCAATGGCTGGACCGGCTGACCTTCGAGCGCCCGTCGTCCCGGGTTGCCTTTGAGGAATACCGGCAGGTGCTGGAAGAAATCGGGGCCCGGCTGCAGCGCCTGGAAAAAGAGATCGCGCACCAGGCGCAGGCCGGAGCCCGAGCGCCCCTGATTCAGGCCCTGCAGGTGTTCCGCGGCATTTCCGTCATTACGGCGGCCAGCCTGGTTGCCGAGATCGGCTCTTTCCAAAGGTTTCGGACGGCCCGGGCCTATATGGCTTATACGGGGCTGGTTCCCGGCGAACGTTCCAGCGGGGACAGCCGGCGGCAGGGACGGATCACCAAAACGGGCAATCGGCATATCCGCCGGCTCCTCGTCGAAGCTGCGTGGCACTACCGGTGTCAGCCGATCGTCAAAGGAGCTCTGAAAAAGCGCCAGGAGGGCCAGCCGGCCGAGCGGTTAAGCCTCTCCTGGAAGGCCCAGACCCGGCTGCACCGGAAATATAGCCGGCTGACGGGCCGGGGGAAGGAAGCCGGCAAGGTCATCGTCGCTGTCGGAAGAGAACTGGCCGGCTTTATCTGGGCGCTGGCCCGGCAGGTGGAGGCCCCGGCTCCCCGGGCTGCCGGATAAACGGCCGAAGAGAGGTCCGGACAGGACAGGGACTCGGTGAAAACAGATCAAGTACACAGCCTGGTGAATAGGGCTGGGAGGCAAAGATCAAAACCGTCAAGGAGAACGCACGGCAGCTTTACTTGTGCCAGCCGTCCAAACCGGTGAATGCACGCCATCAGTTCGTGCCAGCTCCCGAGACGGAAAGATAAAATGTGAAAATCCACGGATATCAGTCTGCCTATCGGCGTGAACATTTTTGCCTTCGAGCCGTGCGCCCCATCCTCAGGAAAAGAGGGAAAGCCGATGCCTATTTAATAACAGAAAAAGAAGAAACCCGAAAAGCGAAAGGGACGAAAAACGCCCCTCCGGTTAAAGTTACTCAAAAAGAGGCGTTTCCAAAAAAGTCAGCGAGGGCTATTGAAAGTTTCGTTCATATCAGTAAAGCGCAAAATATCAGCAGTTAAGCACGAAAAATCGACAGTAACAGTCAAAGAACTGACAGTAAACGAACTTAGATCAATAAGTGGGAATAATCAGAACAGCAAGCTGTACCCGATTAATTTAATCAATCATGACAAGGGGTTTATCGACCGGTTTCAGGGGTTTATCGGCCAAATTCGGAGGTCTACCGGCCAAATCCGGGGGTACCGGCCAAATCCGAGGGTCTACCGGCCGGATTCAGGGGCCTATCGGCCAAATTCGGAGGTCTACCGGCCAAATCCGGGGGTACCGGCCAAATCCGAGGGTCTACCGGCCGGATTCAG
>NZ_JAUUBW010000032.1:0-40691 GCF_036598985.1 Sporolactobacillus sp. KGMB 08714 | reverse complement strand
AGCTTGAACTAATTTACTTGTGGAAAACGTAGAACCGGCAAGGTGTTAGGGCACTTTTTTAACTTTCAAGTTTTAGTATGGAATAAAAAAAGCCGGGAAAGTCCCGGTTTTCTACCCTACCGAAGTCAGCTCAGATGTTCTTTAACGAATTGAAAAACTTCCTCGACATGTCCGTTGACCTTTACCTTAGGCCAAACCTTGGCGATCTTTCCCTCTTTATCAATGATAAAGGTTGACCGGACGATACCCATGTATTCCTTGCCGAAATTTTTCTTCTTTTGCCAGCTTCCGTACGCTTCCGAAACTTGATGATCCGAATCCGAAAGCAGGGTAAAAGAAAGTCCGTGCTTTTCTACAAATTTCTGATGTTTTTCGACAGGATCGGGACTGATTCCGATCACCTTCGTATTCAGATTTTCAAAAAGGCTGTTCTGATCACGAAAATCGCATGCCTCCGTTGTGCAGCCAGGCGTCATATCTTTCGGATAAAAGTAAAGCACAACGTTTTTCCCTCTGAAACCGGATAGAGAGACATCCTTCCCTTCAGTTGATTTCAACGTGAAATCAGGTGCCGTTTCCTCCGCTTTAAGCATTATCAAAATCTCCTTAGAATGAGTTTATAGAACCTTTGCGGCCGACTCTCCACGGGTATCCCGATTCGAGCAGCCGAATCTATATGATCGGTCCCCGAAGACGTCGGACAAGAGTCCGACGGCAGGGGCCGTAATGAGCGGGTCGTTTCTTTTCCCGGTCCGTCAGTCGATCAGAATCGCGATTTTCCCGAACTGGACGCTTTTATCCAGTCTTTTCAAAGCTTCTCCGGCTTCTTTCAGTTCAAAAGACCTGTCAATAACCGGATGAATCTGATATTTATTAAATACATTCAGCATTTCTTGAAATTCTTCGATACTGCCCATCGTCGACCCGTGCAGATTCCACTGATGATAGAAAAACTGGCGCAGATTAATCGAAACTTCATCACCGGCCGATGCGCCGAAAGCAACGATTGTCCCGCCCGGTTTCAGCAATTCGAGCGAACGGTTGAACGTGGCGGCACCGACGCTCTCAATCACCAGATCGACGGAGCCTTCTCCGACTGCTTCCGTCCAGTTCTGATCATTATCAAGCAAAACATCCGCGCCAAGCGTTTGGGCCCGGTCCAGTTTTTCCGGGCTTCTTGAAGAGACAATGGCCCTGGCACCGACCGCTTTGGCCATCTGCAGCATATACGTCGCGACGCCGCTGCCGATACCCGGGATGAAAACCGTATCGCCCGGTTTCAATCCGCCTCTTGTGAAAAGGGCACGATATCCGGTCAAGGCGGAAAGCGGAAGCACTCCGGCCTCTTCCCAGGTCAGATAGCCGGGTTTTGCTGCGACCTGCTTCTCAGAAACCACGATGCTCTCCGCAAGAGTGCCGTGATCCGGGAAGCCAAGAATATCAAAGTCATCAGGCGGAGCGGGAGATTTCTTCTCCCAGCGAAGGCTGGGTATGATCAGCACCTCGTCGCCGACGCGGACAGCGGTAACGTTTTCCCCGATCTCGGAAACAATACCGGCGCCGTCTGAACCGATAATCACCGCCGGATCATCTGCCTGGTGACGTTTCTGAACGATAAACAGATCGCGATGATTCAGCCCGGCTGATTTAAGCGCGACTTTGACCTCTCCCGCTTTTACGGAAGGATCGGGAAAATCTGTGCGGTAGCTTAATCCCTCGAAACCTGCATGGCCCTGATGAACAACTGCCTGCATTAAAATCACCTCTTCCCTTATTCTCTCAAAAGTTACACAATTACTCAAACGATAGACCGCATCGGTTGTGGGAGAATGTGCTAAAATGGGAAAGAATAGTTGGACGGCGGGTGATCAAATGGATTTAAACAGCATTCAGAGAAGAATCGAAAATGACGGCACCATTATGGGCGAAGACATGGCAATGAAGTCATCGGTCTTAATTCCTCTCATTCCGAAAGATGATACCTGGGATATCCTGCTTGAGGTCCGTTCGAAACGGCTAAGCAGACAACCGGGGGATGTGTGCTTCCCCGGCGGGCGGAGTGAAAAAAGAGATGCTACTTTGCGGGAAACGGCAATCCGGGAAACCTGCGAGGAGCTCGGCGTCCCCAGAGAATCGATCAAAATCATCGGAAGAATGGGAACGTGTATCGCAACATCCGAATTATTCATCTATCCGTTCGTCGGCGTGATCGAGTCGGGTACCGTTCCCGTTCCCAATCCTGAGGAAGTGGAGAAAATTTTTACCATCCCGCTCCCTTGGCTGATGAAACAGATGCCCGAAAAATACACGCTGAGCCTCTCAGCAGATATCGATCAGGATTTTCCTTTTGAACGAATCGTTGCCGGGCATCATTATTCCTTCAGGGGCCGGAAAATGCTCGAAACTTTCTATGATTATAAAGGACGGACCATTTGGGGATTGACCGCGCGCATTCTTGAACACTTTGTGTCGTTAATGAATCATCGGATGTTTGAGTAAAAGCCGCTGTTTTGGAGACCGTTTCCAGCAGAAATAATCCGAACGGCTTGTAAAATTGCTCCGGGTGTTAGATACTGATTCTGGCCGGCGCTCTGAGGGAGACCCCCGAAATAAGTGCACAGCTGAAATAGTCATTCATTTCAAAGGAGCGACAGGATTCATGAACATCAAAACATCTGAAAAGCTTTACGACGAAGCTTTGGAAAATATCGTCGGAGGTGTTAACAGCCCGTCGCGTTCTTTTGCCGCGGTAGGCGGAGGCGCTCCGGTTTTTATGAAAAAAGGAAAGGGCGCCTATTTCTGGGACGAAGACGATAATCGCTATATCGACTATCTTGCGGCTTACGGGCCGATCATTACCGGTTTTGCCCATCCGCACATCACAGAAGCGATCAAGAAGCAGGCAGAACTCGGCGTCCTTTACGGAACGCCGACAAAACTGGAAACAGAACTTGCAGTTATGCTCAAAAAAGCCATTCCTTCTTTGGATAAAGTCCGTTTTACGAACTCAGGAACCGAATCTGTGATGACAACCGTGCGCGTTGCACGCGCCTATACCGGCCGCAATAAGATTCTGAAGTTTGCCGGCTGCTACCATGGACATTTTGATCTCGTGCTTGTTGCCGCCGGTTCAGGGCCTTCCACTCTCGGTTCTCCTGATTCTGCCGGCGTCACGGAAAGCACGGCGCTCGAAGTCATAACAGTTCCTTATAATAATGTCGATACCCTTCAGCAGGCCTTTGACAAATGGGGCGACGATATTGCGGGTGTCCTTGTCGAACCGATTGTCGGCAATTTCGGCATGGTGATGCCGGAACCCGGTTTTCTCGAAGCAATTAAACGAATCGCTCACAAGGCCGGATCGGTCGTCATCTTTGACGAAGTGATCACAGGCTTCCGTTTCATGTACGGCGGCGCACAGAATTACCTCGGCGTCATTCCCGACCTGACGGCTATGGGCAAAATCATCGGCGGCGGCCTGCCGATCGGTGCATACGGCGGCAAAAAGGAAATCATGGACGAAGTGGCTCCGCTTGGCCCGGCTTATCAGGCAGGAACCATGGCCGGCAATCCGCTTTCGATGGCAAGCGGCATTGCCTGCCTTGAGGTGCTGCAGACCCCGGGAATCTATGAAGAAATGGACCGCCTCGGAAAGAAGCTGGAGGACGGCATTTTCTCGATTAACGAAAATTATCATCTTCCGATTGCGATCAACCGGATTGTCGGTGCGATGACGCTGTATTTCTCAGATCATAAAGTGACCAACTATGAGGAAGCAAAAGCAACGGACAGCGAAATGTTCGGCCGTTTTTTCAAGCTCATGCTTGAAAAGGGAATCAATCTTGCTCCTTCGAAATACGAAGCCTGGTTTCTGACAACCGAGCATACGGAGAAAGACATTGACGATACACTCGACGCCGTCGATTATGCATTTTCAAAGCTTGCCGAATAAAGACTTTTGTTTGGCCGGACTTTTTCCAAACCTTCTTAAAAATCTCCTAAAGGCACGATTCTGAACGGACCCCCTGAGTTTGGACAACTCTGTTCCAAACTCAGGGGGTTTAACTCTGCATGGGCAGCTGCGGAACATAAAAAAATGGAACTTCGACGGTATCGGCGCAGAAAAACACCGGGGTTCCATCGAAGGTACTTCCGTCCGCATGAATCGCCGGCGTCCAGGCGCATAGACCGCCGTCCGCAAAGGATCAGTGCCTTCTGTTTTCCCTCCATCAAGAGACCATTTTTAACTTAAAAGGACAAACAGGATTTCCGGATTGATCGCGGTATACCGTTGAACCCCCGGCATTTTTTCTTCCGTAAATCCTTTCATTCGGCCGGACAGCGCTCAGCCCGGAACGATCTCCATCCGCAGCAGGGAACCATGCTTTAAGCCTTCAGCCCTAGATAAAAATACAGCTTCGGCTCATTATCTGTTCCTTCATCGTTTTGTATGATTGAATCAGGGAAGGGAGGACAACAATCATGAAAAAATTCGGACTCATTGTACTTGGAGTCATAGCCGTTATCGTTTTCATGGCGCATATCGGTTCGCTGATCGCCCTTTTAATCAGTCTGGCGATTCTTTACTTCGCTTTCAGAAAATTCATCCGGGCAAGATCCGCCGGAAGTAAAATTTTCTGGGCACTGATCGGGATCATCGCTTTATTCTTCTCGATCGGCAATATACCGGCGATCATCGCTGCCGTTGCGCTTGCAGCTATTTACTTCGTGTACAAATCATGGAAAAAGAATAAAACCAGCAAACCCGAACCGGACGATCCTTTCGACAATTTTGAAAAACAGTGGAAAGAAATGATGTGACCGGTTTGAGCCGGTTACAGATCCAAAGCCGGGGCATGCACGACGAAACAGGAAAAACAATTTTAAAGGAGCGAAAAAAATGAGCCACTTACTTACAAGAATCAAGGATTCCATTGCCTCCGATCTCAATGAACTGCTTGACCAGAAAGAACAGAAAAATCCGATTGCCATGCTCAATCAATATCTGCGCCGCTGTGAAAAAGAAACCGAACGGGTACGCGAATTGCTCAACCGCCAGTATGTGCTGAAAGATACGTTCATCAGAGAATATCATCACGCCGCCGAAATGTCCGAAAAGCGGAAGCATCAGGCCGAAATAGCCGAACGGGCTTCGGAAACCGAGCTGTATGAATTTGCATTGCGGGAGCAGGAAGACTACGCCCGGAAAGCGGAGCGTCTGAAAGCTTCCTATGAATCGACGCTCAGGCAGCTGGAACAGCTGGAACAGAAATATGCCGAAATGAAGCGGAAACTGAAAGATATGTATCTGAAAAGAATGGAATTGATGAGCAGGGAAAATATCGCTAATGCCAACCTTCGGATGGAACGCGTTCTCCGCCCTGAAAATGTCTTCGGACAATCATTCTCAAGTTTTGAAGAAAGCGAAATGTATCTGGGCAGACTGGAACAGAAGATTAACGCAGATTACAATCACAGCACGATTGATGCCCGCATCAGCCGGCTGGAACGCGAGCTGGAAAAAAAACAGGGATAATCCCGGGAATCCCGTGCTACGCGGAAATTCCTTGTATTTCATAATCTATAGCAAGTCCAAATAAACGGTGCTACAATGGGAAAGGTGTGTTTTATGCACCTTTCCCGCTACATACAGATTGCCGGCAATTTGAGAAAGGCAGCTGATATCCTCATGTTTGCTTCATTCAAAACCGATAAATACAGCTGGATACTCATCGTTGGCCTTTTTCTGATTGTCATACAGACCTCCTTCGGCGGATGGGGCTTCCTTTTCCCCTGCATTCTTTTCGGAGCCATGGTCCACTATGGGAGAAAGCGCCGCAAGGCCGGCAAGGGAAAACTGCTTTTCTGGCTCGGTGTGGTCGGGCTGGGCTTTACTGTCCTGAATCTGATTGTCTTTAGGTTCATTGTCCTTGCCCTGTTTATTCTGTTCATTATTTATTTTGTTCGATCAAAGAGACGCCCGAACCGCATCATTCCGGATTTCAGCAGCCAGACGAACGATGACGGCGACGGCACGAAGGTCGAAGCGGCTCCTGTCCTGCTGAAAAACAAATGGTTCGGCAATCAGGAAACGCCCCATCAGAACTACGCGTGGCAGGATATCGACATACAGACCGGCGTCGGCGATACGCTGATCGATCTCAGCCATACGATTCTTCCGAAAAAAGAGTCGGTGATTTTCATTCGCCATTTTGCCGGCCGGGTGCGCGTCTTCGTTCCTTACGGCGTCGAAGTCGCTCTGCGTTATTCCGTCGTTGCCGGACAGGCTGATTTTTTCGAGCACCGGGAGCCAAGACTTATTAATGAATCCGTTGCCTTCCAGACAGACGGCTATGATCAGGCGGTCCAAAAGGTCAAAATAATCGTTTCTGCAATCGCCGGAAACCTGGAGGTACGGCACATATGACAGCGATCAAGAGGCAGGTCATTACCGGTGCCCTTTTTTCTCTGCTCCTCCTTGTGATTTTTGCCGTGTTTTTCTTTCTTACTTTTCCAATCGGCGACTGGGCTCTTCTTTGGGAACGGCAAATCTGGCATCTGCCGTTTGTTTTTATCATCCCGATCATTGCGCTTTTTGCAGGCGGCATTGCCGGTTTCATCTCGGGGATCTATTGGCGAAAAGTCCTGCTGACGATTGACGATACGCTCGAGCTCCTGGAACAGGGGAAAGGACCGCTTCCCGTACACGCTTCCGTTGAAGAAAGCGAGGCCGTTCTGCAGCGTATCGAGCGGCTCGGGCGGCAGATCGCCATGCAGACGCAGCTTGCGCAGAAAATGGCAAACGAAAAGGCAGACATCGAAGAAAAGGCGATGCAGAAAATCGTTTCGGAAGAGCGCAACAGGCTGGCCCGTGAACTGCACGATTCCGTCAGCCAGCAGCTTTTCGCCGCATCGATGCTGCTGTCGACCATTAATGAAACACGGCCGCAGGCGAATGATACAGAAACACGGCGGCTCAGGCTCGTCGAACGAACCATTCATCAGTCGCAGCTTGAAATGCGCGCCTTATTCCTCCATCTCCGGCCTGTTCAGCTGCACGGCAAATCGCTGAAGGACGGCGTACAGGAATTGCTTAACGAATTAAAACAGAAAGTACCGATGAAAATTAGCTGGACCGTGGAACCCGTCAGCCTGGATAAAGGCATTGAAGACCAGCTTTTCAGAATTCTACAGGAGTCCGTCTCCAATACATTGCGCCACGCGAAAGCAAGCACCCTGGATGTCCTGCTGATCAGGCGTGAAAAACTGGTGATTATGCGTGTCACCGACGACGGCGTCGGCTTCAATCCGGAAACGGCAAAACCGGGCTCTTACGGCCTACTGAATATAAGAGAAAGAGCAGCGCAGATCGGCGGACAGCTGAAACTGGTCAGTCTTCCGAATAAGGGAACCAGTCTTGAAATCAAAGTTCCGATCCTGGAAGGGGATGAAAGCAATGATTAACGTTGTCTTTGTGGATGATCATGAAATGGTGCGTATCGGCGTGTCCGCCTATCTTTCCGCACAGCCCGACATCCGCGTTGTCGGCGAAGCGAGCAATGGAAGAGAAGCCGTGGATCTTGTGCTGAAGCTCCGGCCGGACGTCATCCTGATGGATCTGGTCATGGATCAGATGGACGGAATCGAGGCCACGCGGCGGATTATTGCCGAATGGCCTGAGGCAAAAATCATCGTCGTGACCAGTTTTCTCGACGACGATAAAGTCTATCCGGCAATCGAGGCCGGAGCGACAAGCTACCTCCTGAAAACGTCCCGGGCAAGTGACATTGCCGAGGCAATCCGCAGCACTTATAATGGACAATCCGTTCTTGAACCCGAAGTGACGGAAAAAGTGATGGAACGGATGCAGCAGAAACAGTCGCGGCCGCCGCATGAAACGCTGACGAAGCGCGAGATGGAAGTGCTGCTGCTAATGACCGAAGGGAAAAGCAATCAGGAAATCGCCGACAGGCTGTTTATTGCTCTGAAGACGGTGAAAGTTCATGTCAGCAACATTCTCAGCAAACTCGAAGTTCAGGATCGTACCCAGGCCGTTATTTATGCCTTCCAGCACAACCTGACAAAATGAAAAATCGAATTCCGCTTTTCATGTTAAAAAAACGGACCTTCGGTGCCGCGGCCGGGACGTCATCATGCCGAACATACCGGGGGACGCAGTGCTTATAGCCGGCTGCCTACGCCGTAATCCCGAAAAACTTTTGTCGCTAAAGCACGGAAAAGGAAGCTCCCGTCACGCTGTCTTCGGGAGCTTCCTTTTTGGATTCTATTGATTGTTTTCCATTTATTTGATCGAGACATTTTCAAGCGGTTCTGAACCCGTCGGACTGGGTTTATAACCGGTAATGGTGCTTTTCCCTACGAGCACCGGTTTCGCATAGACGAGCGGAACCCAAGGTGCATCGTTGTGAATGATCACCTGAGCCTGATTGTAGAGTGCTACCCGCTGCGCGTCGTTGGTCTGCGACTGTGCGGCAATCAGAACATTATGGAGCTGATCGTTGGAATAGAACGAAAGGTTGTTGGAGCCGATGCTGTCTTTGTCGAGCAATGTATAAAGGAAGTTGTCCGGATCTCCGTTGTCGCCGATCCAGCCCATCAAGTACATCGGAATGCCGCCCTTCATCAGCTTATCGATATAGGATGACCATTCAACGGTGACGATGTTTACTTTTACACCGATCTTGCCGAATGTTGACTGAATGGACTGAGCAACATTCTGAGGCTCAGGCATATAATCACGCGGGTTCGACATTGTATAGAGTGTTGTCGAGAAACCGTTCGGATAGCCGGCCTCGGCAAGCAGCTTCTTAGCCGCCGTCAAATCATATGAATAAGGTTTGATGCTCTTGTCGTATCCGAGCAGGCTCGGAGGCATAGGATTCGTGGCAGCCTGTCCCTCACCGTTGTAGAAGGCTTTGATGATCCCCTGTTTGTCGACAGCCATATTGAGAGCCTGGCGCACTTTCGGATTATCAAACGGCTTAACGGTCACATTAAAGCCGAGATAAGCCACATTCATCGGCGGACGGGAGTAAACCTGCAGCTGGCTGTTGCCCTTAAGCCCGCTGACATCGCTCGGATTGACACCGTCCATCAGGTCAATCTCGCCGTTTTTCAACGCATTCAGACGAGAGCTATTATCCGGAATGACTTTAAAGACGATCGTGTCCAGTTTCGGAAGTCCTTTTTTCCAGTAGTTTTTATTCTTTGCAAGAGTGATCGTATCGTTTCTTTTCCAGGATTTGAATACATAGGCACCTGTGCCTACCGCAGCAGTCGTACCGTAGTTCTTGCCGTATTTCTTAATGGCGGCAGGGCTGGAAATAGCGAAAGGCGACATAGCCAGATTTTTCAGGAACGGTGCGGAAGGCCTTGTCAGATTAAAGACGACCGTATTGGCATCGGGAGCCGTCACGCTCTGGATAACGAGGCCGGCATCTCCCTTATAGCCGCCGAACATCGACGGGAAATAGGCAAACTTGCCCGATGCTTTGCCGTTCATCCAGCGATCAAAGTTATAGACAACGGCCTGTGCATTGAAATCGGTTCCGTCCTGGAATTTAACCCCTTTTCTCAGCTTAAAGGTATAAGTCTTTCCGCCATTCGTAATCGCCCAGCTTGTCGCAAGACTGGGAATGACGTTCGTGCTTTGCTTGCTATAATCATAGGAAACAAGCGTATCAAAAATATTCTGTGTCACGCGGAACGATTCACCGTCGGTCACCGTCGCCGGATCCAGCGACGTTGTATCGGCGCCCCGCCCGAATATCAGTGTTTTGCCCGCCGCGTTTGACGAAGAGCTTCCGGAACCGCATCCGGTCAGCGCCACAGCCAGCGCAAGAACTAAAGCAAGTGTCAGAACCAAATACTTTTTTCTCATGACTATCCCCCTGTTTTTCTGATTTCTTAGAAATTCTTAATTATTGTACCCCAATTCTAAAAAATGAACAATTAAATATAATATAAAATTCGATAAAAACTAGCAATTTTCAATCACTTTAGTTTTTCATCCGCGGATCGAGTGCATCACGCAGACCGTCGCCCATCAGGTTAAAGCCAATCACAACGAGAATGATAGCAAGGCCCGGAAATAGAACGGTCCACGGCGCATCGGTGATGTACTGCCTGGAATCGGAAAGCATGGTTCCCCATTCGGGTTGGGGAGGCTGTGCCCCCATACCGAGGAAACCAAGACCGGCCGCGTCGAGGATCGCCGTTGCAATATTCAGTGTTCCTTGAACAATGATCGGAGTAAAACTATTAGGAAGAATATGATTAAAAATAATCCGCGTATTTCCCATACCGATCGAGCGGGCGGCCATAATATACTCTTCTTCCTTCACCGTCAGGACACGCGACCGCACCAACCGTCCGAAAACAGGGACATTGACGATTGCAATAGCGACCAGCGCATTATTCAGCGACGGTCCCAGAATGGAAACAATCGCGATCGAAAGCAGAATGCTCGGAAAAGCGAGCAGGATATCGAAGAAACGTGAAATCACGGCATCAATCGCTTTTCCGAAATAACCGGCGATCACACCGAGAAACGTTCCGCAGACAATCGAGCCGACGACGGCAAAGAATCCGACCCTGAGCGAAAGTCTGGCTCCGAAAACAATTCGGCTGAAAATATCCCTGCCGAAGTCATCCGTTCCCAGCCAGTGCTGAGCGGAGGGCGGTTCCAGACGAATGTTGATGTTCTGATTGTTAACTCCCTGCGGCGCGATGAAGTTGGCAAACAGGGCAAGTAAAATAAAGAAAACAACGATGGCTGTCCCGATGATCGCCGGTTTGTTTTTGCGAAAAGCTTTCCAAAAGTCGGCCAGAGCCGCGATGAACGGGCTTCTTTCCTTTAAGGCGGCCGGCGTCTGACTCTGCGCAGTTTGAGACATCTTTCACCCTTCCTTCCTTAACGATATTTAATACGGGGATCGATCAGGGCGTATAAAAGGTCGACAATAAAATTCACCATGACAAAAATGAAAGCAATGACGAGAATGCCGGACTGAATGACCGGATAATCCCGATATTGAATGGCATTATAAATATAAAGGCCGATTCCGGGCCACCCGAAGATGGTTTCTGTCAGAATGGCTCCGCCGAGCAGCAGGCCGGTCTGCAGTCCGATGACGGTCAGAATGGGAATAAAAGCGTTTTTCAGCGCATATTTATAGACGATCCAGAACATGCGCTGCCCCTTCGCTTTTGCCGTCCGGATGTAATCCGATTTCAGCACCTCAAGCATGCTTGACCGGGTCATTCGTGCAATAATCGCCGTCGGTATAGTCGCCAGGGCAATGGACGGCAGAATCAGATGCCGGATCACCATCCATAACTGATCGGCGTGTCCTTCAAGCAAAGCATCGATTAAATAGAGATTTGTGATCGGCTGTACGTTGCTGATGATATCAACACGTCCGATTGACGGCAGCCAGTTCAGTTTTACAGAAAATGCCCATTGTTCCAGAAGGCCCAGCCAGAAAATCGGCATCGATACGCCGACCAGAGCCACGATCATCGCCGTATAGTCTAAAACAGAATTTTTCTTCCATGCGCTGATGATACCTGCATTTATTCCCACCAGGACCGCGATGATCATGGCCACAAAAGACAGTTCGATCGTCGCTGCCAGATGCGGCCAGATCTGACTGGCAATCGGCGTATTGGTCTGAATAGACGTTCCGAGATTTCCGCTCAGAATATTCTTTAGATATGTAAAATATTGAATATACCAAGGTTGATCCAGCCCAAGCGATCGGTTCAAACTGTGTATGGCTTCGGGCGTTGCTTTTGTTCCTAATATCGTTAATGCCGGATTGCCGGGTATGGCGTGGATAATCGCAAAAACGATCAGAGTCATTCCGAGAAGCACCGGAATCAGCATCAGCACACGTTTTATGCAGTACGAAAGCACCAAAGTTCACCTCTTTCAGAACAGATTCAATCAGTCGTACAGGTGGCAGGAAACGAGCCTTCCGTCTTCCATCTTTTTCATGACGGGTTTTTCTCTGGCGCATATGTCCATAGCCGCAGGGCAGCGGTCATGGAAAGTACAGCCGGAGGGCGGATGGGCGGGACTCGGCACGTCGCCGGACAAAATAATCCGATCCGTCCGGCTGTCCGGATCGGGAATCGGGACAGCCGAAAGCAGCGCTTTTGTGTAAGGATGCTTCGGATGATCGTACAGTTTTTCGCTGTCCGATAATTCAACGATTTTGCCGAGATACATCACGCCGACCCGGTCGCTGATATGGCGGACGACACTGAGGTCGTGTGCAATGAAAATATAGGTCAGATGAAACTTCTTCTGAAGGTCCAGGAGCAGATTCAGCACCTGCGACTGCACGGAAACATCGAGGGCCGATACCGGTTCGTCGGCGATAATCAGCTTGGGGCGGACCGCCAGAGCCCTGGCAATGCCGATTCTCTGCCTCTGGCCTCCGCTGAACTGATGCGGGTAGCGCTTAGCATGGTACGCGCTGAGCCCGACCAGTTCAAGCAACTCTTCGACGCGCTGTTTCCGTTCCTTGCGATTGCCCATTCCGTGAACAATCATCGGTTCTTCGATGATCTTCCCGACGGTATGGCGGGGGTTCAGCGAGGCAAAAGGATCCTGAAAGATCATCTGGATATCTTTTCTGATCCGCCGAAGACCGCTTCCTGACAGATTGAGGATATCTTTTCCCTGAAAAACAACCTTCCCCTCGGTCGGTTCGATCAGGCGCATGATCATGCGTCCCGTTGTCGACTTTCCGCAGCCCGATTCACCGACAATACCGAGCGTCTCCCCTTCGTTTACAGAAAAGCTGACACCATCCACAGCCCGTACCGTTTCCGAAACGCGGCCGAAAATGCCGTTTTTAATAGGATAATATTTTTTTAGATTTTCAACTTTCAAGAGCGGCTCACTCATGGATGGAACTCCTTTCTACGCTTGCGCCTGATGAAGAAAGCAACGTGATTTATGGCTGTCGCCGACGAGTTCGGGAGAATCCGTCCGGCATTTGTCCATGACATACTCGCAGCGCGGTGCGAAAAGACAGCCCTTCTTGATTGATCCGGGCCTGGGAACGCTGCCCTTGATCGTATAGAGCGTATCCTTTTTTGAGTGCAGACCGGGAATGGAGCGAATAAGCCCTTCGGTATAAGGATGCTTCGGGTGATTAAAAATGTCTTTGACGTTTCCTTCTTCAACGACTTTCCCGGCGTACATCACGACAACACGTTTGCATACCTGGGCGACGACCCCGAGATCATGCGTGATCAGGATAATAGCCGTGTGCGTCTCACGATTGAGTTTGATCATCAGATCGAGAATCTGAGCTTGAATCGTGACATCGAGGGCGGTCGTCGGTTCGTCCGCAATCAGAACTTTCGGATTGCACGACATGGCCATGGCAATCATCACCCGCTGCCGCATTCCCCCGGACAATTCATGAGGATATTCCTTCAGCAGTTCTTTGGCTCTCGGAAGGCCGACCATTTTTAATAATTCGACGGCCCGTTCGATCAGCTCTTTTTTTGAAAGACGATTATGCAGGCGAATGGCTTCCATTAACTGATCGCCTATTGTAAAAACCGGATTGAGCGATGTCATCGGTTCCTGGAAAATCATGGCGATTTCATTCCCGCGCAGTTTCCTCATCTTGGATTCTTTCGCATGGCTGATGTCTTCGCCTTTAAAATAAATGCCTCCTCCAACGATTTTCCCCGGAGGAGAAGGCAGAAGACCCATGATCGACAGCGAAGTAACGCTTTTCCCGCAGCCCGATTCGCCGACGATCCCCAGAATTTCTCCCTCGCCGACGGAAAAATCAATCCCGTCAACTGCCGGCAGTTCGCCGTCGTCAGTAAAAAAAGAGGTCTTTAACCCTTTAACTTCAAGAATCGGCTGATTCAACCTCTTCACCTCCTCATGTCACTTATTATAACATTTAAAGACTGAACAAACTTTACAATTAAAATCAAGGGATGTCAATACATTAAATTATGGTTAAAGCGATCGGATCGCGGCCGGACCGTTTCTCGCTCCAGCAGAGCCGGACCGGAACAGAATACGGAAGGCGCAGGAGGCGGCACATTTATTTCTGAAAAGCGCAGGAAATAAAGCGCATCTGAAAAAGCTCCCTGCCCGTTTCCAGGCAGGGAGCTTCCCGTCATGTAGGTGATTACTGTTTATTTGCTTGCGACTTTTTGTTCTGCTGGCGAACTTCCTGAGCATTCGTTTCGCTGGCGAATTCGCTGCCGTACTGTCCGCTGCTGCCGACCTGGGCATTCTGTTTCTTAACCTGTTCTACATCCGTGCCCACATTTGTCTTCTTAGCCATTGAGTATCACCTCCACGACTTATAACTTAGCCAACTTCCTTTCATTTTATGTATGATTCTGTCGATTTTTTTTGATCCATTCAATGATTTTCTGATGGGGTACCGGAAAAGGGCGGCGCAGCAGCTCATCCAGAGATTCCCAGGCCGTTCTTGCCCCGGGATCGGCTGTTTCTTCGGCCGTTCCCTCGTAAAGCGACAGATTCCAGATCAGATGGGAAAAACGATGGGTATAGGAGAAAGCTGTCCTGACAAGCCGGGCTTTCCGGCCGTATTTCCTGCAGGCGGCCTCCAGCGCTTTTTCATCATTCCCGGCGGGATCGTGCGCCACCATCGGGAACTGCCACATACCGGCAAGCAGCCCGACGTCCGGCCTCTGCTCAATCAGGTATTGCCGTTTCGCATTGCTGAGCAGCAGGACAGCATAATCAATCGATCGCGGTTTTGCCTTGCCGCTTTTGACCGGATATTCAAGCTGCACCCCTTCTTCGCGGGCGAGGCAGTGCGCCTTCAGAGGGCATTCATCGCATTTCGGATTTTGGGGGCGGCAGACCAGCGCGCCGAGATCCATCAGACTCTGATTGAAAGCGGAAGGGTCTGCTTCGGCGATCAGGGCGCCGACAATATTTTCAAATTTTTTCTTCGTTTTCGCTTTTGCAATATCGTCGTCGATCAGGAATACTCGGGACATCACCCGCATCACATTGCCGTCGACAGCGGGTTCCGGTTCGCTGAATGCAATGCTGAGCAGCGCTCCTGCGGTATAGGGACCGATTCCTTGGATCGAAAGCAGGCCGGCCTTATCTTCGGGCACTTTTCCGCCGTATTTCTCGGCCACCTCGCGCACCCCCCGGTGCAGGTTGCGCGCACGCGAATAATAACCGAGACCTTCCCAGTATTTCAGTACCGTCTGATCCGGCGCTTCCGCCAGAGCTTCTATCGTCGGAAAACGGCTGATAAATCTGTTATAATAAGGAATGACCGTATCCACCTGAGTCTGCTGCAGCATGACTTCGGAAACCCAGGTATAATATGGATTGTCGGTTCCGCGCCAGGGAAGGCGGCGGCCGTTCTCGCGGAACCAGGTCAGGAGATCGTCGTCGAATTGTCTGATTTGCTTTGCATTCACATATTTCACTCCAGCATTTTTCTCTGATCAATATTTATTTAAAATTGACATAATTACCCCTTTCAATATAGTTCATTTTGTGTGACAATGGAAGCGCGTAAATTTGTTTCCTTTATCTTACTTATCGTGAGTGATTTGCCACAAGGAGGGCATTCAAATTAGATGGATACAGCCACTCATGTTGTGATGGGGTTTGGTTTGGCAGGTCTCGCAACTCTTGACCCGGCTGTTGCCGCAGATCCCCTGACTTTTCACGCTGTCATGCTTGGTGCCGTGGCCGGTTCCGTTATACCGGATATTGACACGGTCCTGAAATTAAAAAACAACGCCGCCTACATCCGCAATCACCGGGGAAGGACTCATTCCCTGCCGGCGGTCGCACTTTGGCCGTTTATTATCGCTGCATGTCTTTTGCCGCTGTTCCCGGGGGCGGATGTCGATGCGTTTCTGTTCTGGACGCTCCTCGCTGTTTCGCTGCATGTGTTTGTCGATATATTCAACGCATACGGAACACAGGCTGCCCGGCCCATCAAAGAAAAATGGATCGCGCTCGGAATCATTAATATTTTCGACCCTTTTATTTTCAGCCTTCATCTGATGGGATTCGCGATCTGGCAGGCGACCGGCTATCCCGGCGAGACATTCGCTACCATCTATGCGGTGCTGGCCGGCTATTATATCCTGCGCACCTTGCAGCATCGAAGAACCGTCCGCTTTATCAGGCACCGGCTGCCCGGCCTGAAAAACATCTATCTGTCGCCGACCTTGCGCTGGTCGCATTATCATGTGGCGGCCGAAAGCGCCGACCGGTTCTATGTCGGAAAAACCGACGGCCGGAAGCTGAAGCTGATCGATACCTTCGAACGGCGGCCGATCGACGCGGACAATGAAATTATTCAGTCGGCGATGTGCGATAAAAACGTCCGCGCATTTCTCTCGTTTTCGCCTATATACCGCTGGGAAATCCGCGAACAGAACGGCCGCTTCGTCATGCAGTTTGTCGATTTGCGCTACTTTGCAAAGGGCATGTATCCTTTCACGGCTACGGTCTGGGTTAACAAAAATCTTGTTGTGGAAAGTTCCTATACCGGGTGGGTTTACAGTGAAAAGAAACTGCGTAAAAAACTCGTGCTTGCACAGTCAAAATAAATAAGAGCGGCTTAGCCGTCGGTTTCAGAGACGGCATGCAGATCATTTCCAAACGATTTTTAAAAGCGGCAGGGCGTCTTATTCGTCGATTTTCGATGATGAGACGCCCTGCCGCTCTATATCAACAATCCCCTGACACTTGACCTGATGCCGATAACAACGTCCTGCAGGAGATATTCAGGGGCCGTCTTTATTCCACTCTTTGCCGTTTCGCCTTTTTCAAAAGAGAAATGGGAACACCGTGCATTTTTTCACTGTCTTCAAATCTCCCCCAGGCGAAGTTTCCTTTCATATAATCAATCCTGAAAGCCCGGTCGTCGACATAATATAGTTGGCCCGGCCGGAAACTTTCCGGATCCATCAAATAAGCCCTGGCCATGTCGATCTTTCGTTCGTAAACCGCAAGCTCATTGATCATGCCCATCTGCTCCGCTTTTCTCGCCTTGTCCGTAAACTCGCCAATTTTCTGCGTAAGCTCATAGGGCGTCATTTCGCTGAACCGCTGCTCCATATGATCCATCTCCCTTTCATTTCCGCCGCCTTCACAATTTTCGACACAGGCGACGTTTTTTTAATTATTAATGTTTATCCGTTTCTGTAAAAACGAAGTAATGTCGTCGGCGGGAAAACCTTTTCGATACAAAAAAGCTTTAACCTTCTGCAAAAACTCATTCCCGCTGTATTTTTTATACTTCTGCATCGCCTTTTCCGCCTGGCAGGCCAGTGCGTTTTTCTCATTGTCCGCCAGAAAACCGCCGATCTCGCCGATGACCTGATCCGTAATTTCCCGCGAATAGCCTCTTTGCATCAGCAGCCGGGAAAGAATTTGTTTCGCTTCGGCAGAAGACTTCGTATTCTTGACCGACGCCGTTTTCTTCGCCAAATATTTTCGGGCGTGGGCCAGCTGCTCCTCCATAGGATAAAGGGATTCCGCTCCCGCTGCGATAGACTGAGCAATGCCTGCCTGCAGCAGTTCCCGATAGATCAACTGGGGCCCCTTCGTCGACAGTTCGATTCTCGTGCGTGTGAACGCTACAGCAAAAGCCCGGTCATCCAGTTTTTGTTCCTTCTGCAGACGTCCGAGCGCATATTCAATCTGGCTTTTACTGTACCCCTTTTTCTCCAGATAAGCTTTCATTTCATGAGAACTGCGCATCCGGTAAGAAAGATAGCGGATGCCGGCAAGATAGGCTTTGATGCCCTCAGCTTCAAAATGAAGAACGGCAAGACGATGCTCTGTAAGGTGAAGCCCCTTGCGCAATTCATCCTGCACAAGGATGTCTTCATGTACATGAAGCGTCTCAGTCCTGCCGTCATCCAATTGAATATCAATTTCAAAAAAGCCGTCATTTTTGCCGTCTGTACTGATTCGGGCTATTACGGGCATCGATCTCATCCCTCCCCTTTTATTCATTATTTTATCATACCGCTCTTAAAAAGGGATGTCCGAAAGTCATAAAAAAACGTATCTTCCCATGCCGGGCCGGCCTCACAAGGATATTCTATCAGGCCGGGAGCTTCCTTTTTTTTAGCAAAATAAGAGGGAGATTATAGCGAACGGAAACAGCGGGCCTCGCAGCCTTTCAGCATGCAGCCGTCCGTCTGCGCCCAAAAGCCCGGCAAAGCCAGGCCGTCTCATTCTGTCCCCGAAAAGTTAATCGTTTATGAATTTTGTTAAAAAACAGTATCGGAAAATAGACGGAAAGAAAGTGGATAAAATCTATTTTTCTGAATTTGCAAGGTCAACACATCCGAAAATGTCAATAACTTTGTGGATAAGTGGATAACTCTGTTCATCCCTTGCTGTGCTTACAGTCGAATTGTGACTGTTTTTGTAGATAACTTTCCCAATCGCTGTGGATAATGTGAATAACCTTGTATAAATCCGCTGAAATGCACCCGCATATTTGTCAAGGGTGTGGATAACTCTGTGGATTGTGTTACTAACTTTTTTCAACAAAAATTGACTAAAATCGCTTTATTTCTTTACAATTTACAATATAAGATAAGCGGCCGGACCGGGCCGCCTGAAAAAAAAATCTCTTCGTTCATGCGGGACCCGGCTCGCCGAAGAGAAATAAACGGATAAATTTATCGATCATGGGTGGGCAGATGCTTTTTCGCCACCAGTTGATCAAGGCTGCGGAAATGGTATCCCTGTTTCTTCAGATCATGAATAACACGCGGCAATGCTTCGGTGTTATCTCTGGAAACGGTGTGCAGCAGCAAAATGGCACCGGGATGAATCCGCTTCATAATGTGCTGGTAGGCATAATCCGCACCGTTCTGCTGATCCCGCACCCAGTCTTTGTAGGCGGCAGACCAGAAAACGCTGATGTACCCCTGATCTCTGGCCAGCTTCAGAGAGCGTTCGCTGAATGTTCCGCGCGGCGGACGCAGATAAAGCATCCGGGTCTGTCCCGTCAGTTTTGTATAGGCCGTTTTCAGTTTTTGCAGCTCCTGCTTATATTTTTCATCGCCGATCGCGGACAGGTCAGGATGGCCCCAGGAATGATTCCCGATGATATGACCTTCTCTGGCCATTCTTTTCACAAGCCCAGGCTGATCGGTGATATAATGGCCGGTAATGAAAAAGGCGGCGGGAACCTTTTCTTTTTTCAGCGTATCGAGAATACTGGCCGTATACCCCGCTTCATAACCGTTGTCAAATGTAAAATAGATATCTTTTTTCGACGTGTCTCCGATATAAATGCCGTCGTATTTTTTCAGAAGCATTTCATACTCCGGCTCCGTCGTTGCCGGCTGATTGTTTTTCGCCGGCTTAAAATACCAATCCTTCGCCTCGCCTGCTAGAGGATGCCCGGCCAGTCCAATGAGCGCAACAAGCATCGCTATAATCATCTTTTTCAAATAAAATCACCCTCCGTTTCTATATAGGGTGACCGTATTCATTCTTTTTATGTGCGGTTCGGTATTTGCCCCTCCGTCCAATCATCGCGGAAACGGCGGATTTTGATTTCAAGATCCCCGATCATTCCTAAGATGTGGTTCAGATCTTCGGGACCCGCCGTTTCATCGTCCAGAGCATTGATCACGTAAGACAGCAGTTTGATCCGCTTTTTTAAATAGCCGACCTGTTCAGACTTTGATATGGCCGCTCTGCCCATTCTTCATCCCCGCTTTCTGCACTTTTTCGTACCGGTTCTACTTTAGCACATACGGGGACAAAAAGTTGGCCGCCAGCCCGCTGAAATTTTTCGGCGGCAGCGGTTTTTCTCAGGAAGAGAAGCAGCTGCGTTTTCAGACGACGTATCTCCGCCTATTTAGCAAGATAACGAAGCGATACGTGGTCCTGGATCGGCATCCACGCCCCGATTCCCTGTTCCATAACATTTTTGACTTCAAGAAAGGCTTTTCCTCCTTTAAGGACAAGAAAGACTTCTCCGTAGGTGATCTTCCCTTTTTCATTAACTGCCGGAACATAGCCGTATAAATGGCCGATATGCTTCGCATCCACCTGATAGGGGCGGTCTGCCTTCGTCCCGCGGCCGACAACTGTGGAAAAGGAAATCGGAAGCCGCGTCTTTTTCATTGCCTTAGCCATAATCAACTGACTGACTTCCTCCTTTTTCGGCACATTCGCCGTCAGTCCGCCGGTTACTTTGGCCTCATTCTCCTGAGTGTAACTGAGTTTCTGTCCCCCTGTGCTTCCTCTTGCATCCGCAGCATTATCGCTGATTTTCTTATACTCCCAGTTTACCGTCGTTTCTTTTGATGTATAACTGAGCGGCCATTCGCCCAAATAAATCCGTGCAGAATAAGCGATCGACCACTTCGACGGATGAAGAGACGATTCGTTGAGCAATTTGATCAGCGCCGGATTGTCGATTGCGACTTTCGATGACTGCAGCAGCGATTTTGTATATCCGCTTGGTACAAGCTCCGATTGATCATGCGACGGATTGGGGTAAGTATTTTCTTTTGAAATATCGGCAACATAATCGGGCACTTTTGCCGGAAGCGGCTCTTTTGCAGCAGAGGCCGTTGAGAAGCAGAAAACGGCAGCCGCGCAGCAGAGAATTGACAGAAATTTTTTCATGGGCGGACAGCTCCTTTTTCTCCTATTCTTTTCTCTCCGAAGAAAAATTATCCGCCCCGCTCTTCTGCCATCCTTAAAAAGAAAAGCGGAACGCAAAAGAACTTGCGTCCCGCCCGGCGGCTAATCGGTTTATCCTCAGAACAGGTGAAGCTCCCCGATCCGCCTCACGGCTTCGGTCAGCCGTTCCGGTTCGGTCAGCAGCCCCACGCGGATGTAATCTTCGCCCTCACCGCCGAAGCCGATTCCCGGAGCGACAACGACGTGAGCTTCCTTTAGGGCATGATCAAAGAATGATTGGGAAGTGAATCCTTTCGGAACGGGCAGCCAGCCGAAGAAGGAACCTTTGGAAGGAACTGCATCCCAGCCTATACTGCGGGCAGCGCTGAAGAATGCATCCCGGCGCGATTCATAACGCCGGACCAGATCCCGGACACAATCCTGCGCTCCGAGCAGCGCCTTGGCACTTGCCTCCTGAATGGCGCCGAACAGGCTGACGTAATAGTGATCCTGAATCAGCTCAATCGCTTCGATTACGCTTCGGTTCCCGAGCGCAAAGCCGACACGCCATCCGGCCATGTTATAGGTCTTCGAAAGGGTGTACATCTCAATACCGACGTCTTTTGCCCCCGTCGTCTGCAGGAAACTGAGCGGCTTTTCACCGTCGAAGCCGAGCGCTCCGTATGCGAAGTCGTGCACAACGCAGATATTGTATTTCGCTGCCGTTTCAACCGTCTGTTCGAAGAAATCGGCAGGTGCCGTCACGGCCGTCGGATTGTTCGGATAATTGAGGAACATCAGCTTGGCTCGGTCCAGCACGGCTTCAGGCAGGGATCCATAATCCGGAAGAAAGGCGTTTTCTTTGCGGAGCGGCATCTTTTCCATGTGCAGGTTGGCAAGCGCGAAACCGGACAAATAATCGGGATAGCCCGGATCCGGCATCAGTACCGTGTCTCCGCTGTTCAGCAAACATTCGCCGATTTCCACCAGCCCGGTCTTCGAACCGAACAAGATGGCGACTTCCGTCTTCGGATCAAGATCGACGCTGTACTCGCGCTTGTAAAAAGCGGCGATCGCTTCTTTCAGAAAATCATAGCCGCGAAAGGGCGAATATTTGTGATAAAGAGGATTCCCGGCAGCCTCCTGCAGCGCCTTAACAATGTGCGGCGGCGTCGGCTGATCCGGGTTGCCCTGTCCAAGATTAATCACATCGAATCCCTTGGCTATTTCAGCATTTGTCTTGACGACAAGATCGGCAAAGAATTGTTTCGGCAGCCGATCAAGCGCATCGGATTTCGGATAGTAAACCATCAATTTTCACTTCCGCTTCTTAGAAATTGGCCCTGTTCAATCACATGCAAGAACCTTTATAATGAATGAAGATAGCTTCCTTTATTGTCGGAGAAATAAATCGATTTGTAAAGAGTATCCTTATCAGGATACCGTGTATTAAAAAAATGCTCTTTAAATATCAGGCCGGGGGGAAACGGGCCGGAGCCTCGGGAGGGGCGGCGGGCTTGCCCGAATAATAAAGGGGGACATTATATTATGAAGATCACGTTGATTCAGCTGAACATTGCCTTCGGCGATCCGGAAAAAAATTATCTGCGCGCGGAAAATTTTATTCAGCGCGCCTTAAAAGAAAAACCCGATGCGATCATGCTGCCCGAATTGTGGACAACGGGTTATGACCTCGGACGGCTTTCCGAGACTGCCGACAGCGAGGCTGAGCGGACCAAACGGTTTGCCGGACGTCTGGCAAAAGCAAATCATGTCGCGATCATTGCCGGATCCGTTGCCAAACGCTCTGCGTCCCGGGTGACCAATACCATGCTTGTCTTCAATCGTGCAGGTGAATGCGTCAAGGAATACAGCAAGATTCATCTCTTTCGTCTGATGAATGAGGACAAATTTTTGCACGCGGGAGACAGCGACGGCCTCTTTGACCTTGACGGCATTCCGTCCGCAGGTTTCATTTGCTACGATATCCGTTTCCCCGAATGGATCAGAAGGCACGTTCTCTCCGGAGCACGGCTTCTGTTTATTCCCGCCGAATGGCCGAAACCCCGGCTTGATCATTGGAGGACCCTGCTCGCATGCCGGGCCATTGAAAATCAGGCATTTGTCATTGCCTGCAACCGGGCCGGAAGCGATCCGGACAATATGTTCGCCGGACATTCGATGATCATCGGCCCGTGGGGTGAAATTCTCGCGGAAGCGGGAGAAGAAGAATGCCTGCTGACCGCCGATCTCGATCTTTCCGCCATCGCCGCCGTCCGCTCACGTATTCCCGTGTTCGAAGACCGCCGTCCGGAACTTTATTGAACGGAGAATGACGGATCTGCATGGATATTGCCACCCGCGTCCGCGCTCAGATCCGGTTTGACAAAGTCAATATTCCGAAAAAAAAAGCCGGAATTGATTGAGACAACGCTGCTTTATACTCTGCCGGCCTTTTTAAGAACTGATTCGACGCTTCCGGATCATCGTCGAATCATCTTTTTCCGCCGGGAAAGGATTGGATCATGCCTTTTCGCTCGTATCATTTATTTCGTTTCTCATTATTAATCGGATCGGTATTTGTCTGCGGCGTCGCCGAAGGAATGCTGCTCCCCCTGATCTCCGCACTGCTCGATGAACGGGGCGTATCGCCGATCGTTAACGGAATCGGAACAACCGCGCTTTACATCGGTATGCTTGCTCCCGCTCCTTTTATGGAGAAGCCGATGCAGCGTCTTGGATATAAGCCTTTTCTGTTCATTGGGCTAATGCTGATCACGCTATCGCTTGCTCTTTTTCCGCTTTACATTAATCTTTGGTTCTGGTTCATCCTGCGCCTCGCGGTCGGAATCGGAGACAGCATGCTTCACTTTGCTGCACAGACATGGATTACAATCGGCAGTCCGCACAGGAAAAAGGGCCGGAATATTGCTCTTTACGGCCTGTCTTTCGGCCTCGGTTTTGCAGCCGGTCCCCTGCTTGTCCGGCTGCTCGCATTCGGTCTGGCCGTCCCCTTTATCGCGGGTACGGCCGCCTGTCTTGTCTTTCTGATACCGCTTATATTGCTCAAAAATGAATACCCGGAAACTCCGTCTCACGAGGACCGTGCACAGAACCGCTGGCTGAACCGCTGCGGGCAGGTGGTCTTTGCTGCCTGGTCCGGACTGATCGCTACATTCGGATTCGGCTTTCTCGAGGCATCCTTAAACAACAGTTTTCCTATCTTCGCTTTAAGGAACGGGTTCCGGCTGGAGGACATTTCTTCACTGCTTCCGATGTTCGTCGCTGGCGGACTGTTGACGCAGCTGCCGATCGGCGTCATCGGCGATCGGTTCGGCCGCGCCAGGCTGCTCCCCTCTTTATCGCTGCTTGGCGCCATGGTCTTCATTCTCTCCGGACTGTTCTCTTCTTCTTTCTACGGCCTCCTGTTGACTTTGTCGGCTGCGGGCATGCTGACCGGATCGCTGTACTCAATGAGCATGGGCTACGTCAGCGACATGCTCGACACATCGCTGATTCCGCTCGGGAACATCCTGATGAGCGTGTGCTATAGTTTTGGGAGCATGGCCGGGCCGATAGCCGGAAATACGCTGATCGGCCTTGTCCCGCAGGGCGGTCTGTTTTACGGGATCTCCCTGGCGCTGATCCTTGTCACGCTCAGTTCGGCCATTCATCAATCGCTGCGTGCAAACCGAAAGCGATTAGCGCGGCACGGTCACCCGGTTAATTAACGTATGGCGCCCGGCCGGCATACAATGGCAGAAAAAGAGGCGCCCAGAAATGAGGCGCTGAATTCGGGAGGACTGACCGGTGATTAAAAATCTGATACTTCCGGAACTGGACACGGCGACGCATTGGATTAATCAAAAAGCTGTAAGGAATGATCTGCTCGGGAAACCATCGCTGATCCATTTCTGGTCGATCGGCTGCCATTACTGCAAACAGTCGATGCCGCTGCTCAACACGATCCGCGATCGATATGTCGGCCTGCTTCATGTCGTCGCCGTCCATATGCCTCTTTCTGAAGAGGAACTGAACGTTGCGGAGGTTGCCGAAACCTGTACGCTTTATCGGATATCCCATCCCGTGCTGATCGACAATACCCATCGTCTGGCCGACTCATTCGATAACCGCTACGTTCCTGCATACTATCTGTTTGATAAAGAAGGGCGGCTTCTGAAGGCCCGCTTCGGCGAATTCGGCGCACTCAGAATGAGTCGAACGATCGATTATCTGTTTCAGCGGAATCCCGAGTAAAAAATGACAATCCTGCGCACGAAGAGGCGGAAAACACTGAGGATAAGACGTCCGGCCAGGGCACCGGCCACATTCAGCATGATATCGTCTATATCGAAAATACGGGCGGCAAACCAAAACTGACAAATCTCAATCACTAGACTGATCAGGACGGCGAACAGCAGCTGCCAGCGGAAGGCCTGCTTTTTCTCGATCAGCAGCGGAAGCAGAATGCCGAGCGGCATAAAAAGAACGATATTTCCAATCACATTCTTCAGGATCAGGCCGCTGTTCCCGCTCATCAGCATTAAACGGACACTGCTGAAAATCAGCAGATTGCTCGACTGCCCGTAAGTATAGTAATTATGCGTGAACAAAGTGACAGACAGCAGCAGGGACAGATAACCGATGAACAGCAGCATAACAAGCAATTTTCTTCTGCGCTTCCCGTCAGCCATGTACCAGCCCCCCTCTTTTATTTATATTTACAGAGAAGATATAAAATTCAGCGGATTGCCGCATAAGCGCCGCGGAGCGCGGCATCATCGGACCGTCCCGGCACCGCGGCTTCGCCCAAGAATCGGCAGTCCCTTTTGTGAACAGGCCGGTTTTCTTTCATACATCCGTTCGCTCGTTCAAAACAAGAAGAAACCGCTTTTTACATTCCCCTGCCGATCTGAAGATGATGAAGGATGGCATTGATCTGCCCGCCGACAATAATCGTCATGGCCGTAATATAGAACCAGAGCATCAGAATAATAATTCCGCCGAGCGTACCGTAAGTCGCCGAATAGTGGCCGAAATAGCGGACATAAAATGAGAATCCGTAGGACGCCGCCTGCCATCCGCTTCCGGCAAGAAGCGCACCGACCCTCACTTCTTTCAGTTTCAATCTCATATTGGGACCAAGGGCGTAAAGATAAGCCAGAATAAATACAACAACAACAAAGGTTAAGAGCGGACTGACGGCCGACCACATATCGGCAAAATTATCCGCTATCCCGACTTTCTGAAAAAATTTCTGGGCGAAAGCTACAGAAAACACGTTAACCGCCAGCGTCAGGACAATGGCAAAAACCATCGCCAGCGTCAGGATCATTGCCAGCATCCGGATAACGATAAAAGAACGGGTTTCTTTTACGTGGTAGGCGTGGTTCAGCGTCCGTATCAGTGCATTGATGGCGTTTGACGCTGCCCAGAATGTCGCGATAATGCCGATCGAAAGCAGGCCGCCGCTTCTTGTAAACACATCACCGAGATTTTCCCGGATAAGGGACATGACTTCACCCGGAAGATAACGGCTGAGAAAGGGCAGCAATTCCTGCTGGGTCAGTCCCATATAGGGAAGAACCGCAAATAAAAAAATAACAAGCGGAAATAGCGACAACAGAAAGTAATAGGCCAGTGTTGCCGCTAAATCCGCTGTATTGTCTTCCACGAATCTTTTACCGAGAAGTTTAATGAACAGGACCATTTCTCTAAACTTCTTTTTTTTCCCCACTTTCCCCATCTCCGCAAATTTCTCTCGTAGAGCACTTTTATTTCGAATGACTGTCGCTTTTTAAATTAAAGTCATTCTTTGGCTTCGACTGCGCAGGTTTCTTGCTCTTTTCAAACGATCGCCGTGGCATGGTTCCTGGATTCGGGACGGATGTTTCATTTTCAAGCCGCTGCAAAGCATCTTGCTCCGTATCCACCAGCACGGGTTCCTGAAAACGAGTGATGCTTTGTCCGGCGCGTCTTATTTTCCCCGCCATTTCCGTGATCTCGGCTCCGGCCTCCATGACATACTGATACGTGTCGGTCGTACTCGTTCTCGCCTTTTCAGCATGGTCGATCATTTGCTGAAAATCTTCCGATAATTCCCGGGCGGTCGACTTCAGACGGGTCCCCGTCGTCTGAAAATAACGCCCCACCTGATCCGGATGCCTGTAAATCGTTTGAATCAGCTTGCCGCTGCCGGAGGCTGCTGTTGACAGATTATGTCCCCAGACTGTACGTGTCTCGCGGCTAAGCAGCGACAGAGCGCAGCCGACCATGCCCCCGATCAGCATGAACCTCCCCATTTTGCTTCTGCCATAAACACTCATCGGACTCGGCCTCCTTGCGGTGTGTATAATCCTTGAGGATTACTTTATTAGTCTGTACAGCGTCTCTGATTAATATGAGGGGAAAAGCCGGCGGACGTCTGCTAAATAGTGGTGAAAAATGAGAAACGTGCTTCAAAAAAATCAACGGAGCAGCCGCCTTAGCAGTACATCCGTCCCCCGATCGACCAGGCGGAAGACTTCATCAAACCGGCCGGTATAATAAGGATCCGGAACATCGGCGGACGGGCGGTCATCCAAAAGCCGCATAAAGCGGAATATCTTTTGCCCGTCCCGCTCACTCGGCGCCGCCAGCCTGTAAAGATCCCGCTCATTGGATCTGTCCATGGCAATGATCCGGTCAAAGCGCTGAAAATCCTCCGGGATGACTTGCCTGGCTCTAATTTTCGCAAAAGATATGCCCTTCCTCGATAAAATTTTTCTTGTTCCGGGATGCGGAATGCTGCCCATGTGCCAGTTTCCCGTTCCCGCCGAATCGACCACAATCCGATCGCCGGCACCTGCCTTTATTATTTTGTCGCGCAGCACGGCCTCCGCCATCGGCGAACGGCAGATATTGCCGAGACAGACGAACAGTATACGAATCACGATAACCCCTCTTCTCCGGATGAACCATTACAGCCGTCACGGGCCCGATGAAAACGGGCCGCCGCTCGGCCTCTTTCCGGTACATACGAATATCCTCTATTATGATAACAATAACCGCTATTTCTTTAAAGAAGAAAGCGGACAAACCTGAAAAGCGGCAAACGAAACGGATTATGCTACAATTGGTGAAAGAATAAGAAAAGGGGGAAACATAATGCAAAAACTGAATCAGAAGTGGGATCTGGATCCGATTTTCCCAGGCGGAAGCGGATCGCCCGAATTCACGGCTTTTCTCGAGCAGCTTGAAAGTGATATTTCCTTTTTTGAAACCGCTATCAATGTTGGATCCGGGACATTTGCCTCGGCCGATACGATACTTTTTCAAAAAATCGTGCATACATATGAGGAACTGCTAAAGCGGCTTGACGAGGCCTCCGCTTTCGTAGAATGCATCACAGCGCAGAACATAAAGGATGAAACGGCGCTGATACGGAGCAATCGGCTGAAGGCCATTGCCGCAAAATTTGCAGCCTGCGATGCCCTGTTTGAGGCACAGCTGCGCCGGATCACGGATAAAGACTGGACGGTTTTGACGGCCGGAAAGGCGATGGACGGGGTGCGTTTCGCCCTTCAGGAAAAAAGAGATCTTTCCAGGAAAAAACTCGCGCCCGAACAGGAACAGCTGATCAGCAGCCTGGCGGTTGACGGTTACCACGCCTGGGGCAGCTTTTATTACACCCTTGTCGGAAAAATAAACATTCCGTTCAGCCATCCTGAAAAGGGATCGGAACGGTTATCGGTCGGGCAGGCCAATAATCTTCTCGATGATCCGAACCGCGCCGTGCGAAAAACCGCATTTACGGCTCTGGAGGCAGCATGGTCTGAAAACGCCGGACTGTTTGCGGAAACACTGAACCGGATCGCAGGTTTCCGTCTCTCCGCCTATGAAGCGCGCGGCTGGTTTGATTTTCTCGAAGAACCGCTCGACTATAACCGGATGTCCCGGAAAACACTGGACACCATGTGGAAAACGATCGATGAATACAAACCGGCTCTTGTGAAATTTTTGAATCGCAAGGCGGAGATGCTCGGATTGAAAAAACTGGCCTGGTTCGATGTGGACGCCCCGCTCTCAAAAGAAAGCAGAAGAGTCTCCTATGAAGAAGCCGGCGATTTCGTCGTCAGCCATTTCAGAGCCTTCAATCCAAGAATGGCTGATTTCGCGGATCAGGCGCTGAAGAACCGCTGGATCGAAGCAGAAGATCGTCCGGGCAAGCGGCCCGGCGGATTCTGTACCAGTTTTCCGATCAGCGGACAATCCCGCATCTTCATGACATTCAGCGGAACAGCAACCAATACATCGACGATCGCTCATGAACTCGGACATGCCTACCATCAATCGGTCATGAACGGCCTGCCTTTTCTGTCACAGCAATATGCCATGAACGTCGCGGAGACCGCCTCGACTTTTTCAGAAATGATCGTCAGCGACGCCGCCGAATCCGCCGCCGGAACCCGGCAGGAAAAAATTGAGCGCCTTTCCGGCAAACTGGAACGCTGCGTGGCTCTGCTGATGAATATCCATGCCCGTTTCCTGTTCGAAACACGCTTTTATCAAGAACGAAAAGCGGGTACCGTCAGTGTCGGCCGGCTGAATCAGCTGATGGTCGAAGCCCAGAAAGAAGCCTATCTGGATTCGCTGGATGTGTATCACCCGACATTCTGGGCATCCAAACTTCACTTTTATATCACAGACTGGCCTTTTTACAATTTTCCTTATACGTTCGGATTCCTGTTCAGCACCGGTATCTATGTCCGGGCACTGAAGGAAGGAACGGCATTTGCCGAGAAATATGATGCTCTGCTTCGTGACACCGGAAGGATGACCACCGAACAGCTTGCGGAGAAACATCTGAACGTCGATCTGACTGCTCCGGATTTCTGGCGGTCCGCCCTCGATTACTGCGTCCGCGATGTTCGGGAATTTCTGGAACTGACCGAATAAATGCTGCTCTGAACAAAGTTAATGGACAAAAGCCACGATTGATTATAGAATAATGAAGTAGTAGTCAATAATAATTTTAACTTATCCAACATGCTGTCATCCCAACGGATGGCAGCATGTCGCGTATTAGGGGTCATGACGATGATTACTATTTTCAATTAGCGCTTATTATTTTCGTTTTCTCAGACTGTTCACTTAAATGAAAAGAGGTTGTCAATTTTGGAAGAACAAGTAACGAGCGGAATGAATCAGAAACTGAATGTGCTTCGGGCGGGCGTTCTGGGAGCGAACGACGGGATCGTCTCGACCGCCGGGATCGTGATCGGCGTCGCAGGGGCGACGACAAACACGCTGACACTGGTTATTTCCGGCCTGGCTGGTCTCGTTTCCGGGGCCCTGTCGATGGGCGGCGGCGAATATGTTTCTGTCAGCACGCAGAAAGATTCAGAAAAGGCGGTAATCGCCAGGGAGCAGGCCGAGCTCAAGGATGATTATGAAGGCGAAATCAGCGAACTTGCGAAAATATACGAAAATAACGGCCTGTCTGAAGAGCTGGCTAAAAAAGTCGCCGTCGAACTGATGAGCAAGGACGCCCTTAAAGCCCATGCCGATGCAGAACTGGGCGTCAATCCGGCCGATTATGTCAATCCGTGGCACGCGGCCTTCTCTTCGATGATCTCATTCACCATCGGAGCCATCCTGCCTTTTCTCTGTATCGCATTGATCCCCGGCTCGTTCCGTGTGCCGTTCACGGTAATCGCCGTATTGATCGCACTGGCGCTGACCGGATTGATCAGCGCAAAGCTGGGCGGCGCTCCGCGCTGGCCGGCGATCGCCCGGAATGTCCTCGTCGGCGCACTGACGATGGTGGTTACTTACACGGTCGGCCAGTTCTTTCATGCGTAAATCGGAATCAATTGAAAGTCACGCGCGGTTTCCCCACGGAAACCGCGTTTTTTTTCCGGAATTTTAATTTTCAACAAACACGCGACCCGCCGTATGAATCGATGAATAAGAAGATTTTCGGCCAGTTAGCAGCTGTTTTCGGTCGGCACGCCTAGTTTATCGACCGGCAGGTGCAGTTTATCGGTCGGCACGGGTTTTATCGGTCGACGTAGACAGGTTTTCGGTCGGCATACGCTGGTTTTCGGTCGCTACGGGGAAGTTTTCGGTCGGCGCACGCTGCTTTTCGGTCAGCACAGGCAATTTATCGGTCAGCACGGGTTTTATCGGTCGACGTAGACAGGTTTTCGGTCGGCATACGTTGCTTTTCGGTCGCTACGGGGAAGTTTTCGGTCATCGCACCCAGTTTAGCGACCGTTGTGAAAGTTTAGCAATTGCGGACACGTTCTCCGTTTATCGAGAGATTGACGGTCCCAGGGAAAGTCGATTATCATCTGCCGGTCCGGCAGGAAAATGAGCTAGAGAGATACTCACATTGAATATTTTACCGGACGGCCGGCATAATGAATCGGGCATAAATCTGAATGAATCAGACAGGCGTCTGTTGTGAGGAAAACTCTCTGTCCCCCGCAGCGGACGCCCTTTTTCCCGATTGTCGATTTTCAGCTATAATAATCATAATGATCTATAATGGAAAAATAGATGTTATCGGATTCCGAGAGGGGTATAGTTATGGAAACAGAAAGAAAGAATCTGATCGGACGTATCCGCACGGCTTCCGGAAAAGAGCCGGCGGATCTCGTGATCAAAAACGGAAAAATCGTTGACGTCTTCAGCGGCGGACTGATCGAAGCGGATGTCGCCGTCAGCGGAGGCATGATCGTCGGCCTCGGGACATATGAGGGGAAAAAGACACTGGATGCGGCGGGAAAAATCATCAGCCCGTCGCTGATCGATGCGCACGTGCACATCGAATCGTCGCTTTTAACGCCGGGCGCGTTTGCCGCTGTACTGGCGGCGCACGGAGTCACTTCGGCAATTATCGATCCGCATGAAATCGCCAATGTTCTCGGCACGAACGGCGTCCGCTTCATGCTTCAGCGGGCAGCGGACAGCCAAATCGACATCTATGTCATGCTGCCTTCGTCCGTACCGGCCGCCTCGTTTGAACATAATGGTGCGACGCTTCATGCATCGGACCTCGAGCCGCTTTTTAAAAATGAACGTGTATTCGGGCTCGCGGAAGTAATGGACTTCCCGGCTGTGCTCAATGCCGATCCGGTCATGATCGACAAACTGCTGATGACCCGGAAGCATACATGGCGAATTGACGGACACGGCGCCGGCCTCGACGCAAGAGGAATCAATGTATACAGGGCGGCAGGAATCCGCACCGATCATGAATGTGTCACGATCGATGAAGCAAAGGAACGCCTGTCGCGCGGCATGTACATCATGATCCGTCAAGGCACCGTGGCCAAGGATCTTCCTCAGCTGATCGGTCTGGTCAATGAGACCAACAGCCGGCGCTTCCTGTTCTGCACCGATGATAAATACTGCGACGATCTGATCAAGGAAGGCAGCGTCGATCACAATGTCCGCATGGCGATCCGCAGCGGTCTGGATCCGGTCACCTGTATCAAAATGGCGTCGCTCAATCCGGCGGAATGTTACGGAATGACGACGAAAGGCGCGATTGCACCGGGTTATGAAGCCGATTTTCTGCTGCTTGACGACCTCGAACAGTTCTCAATCAATCAGGTTTATATTCGCGGAGAACTCGTTGCCGAGGGCGGACGAATTTTCTCCGAAGAAAGTGGCACCCGGACGCAGCCTGAGCCGCATCCGCTGATTTTACCGGAGCTGACGCCTGAACGGCTCGCTTTGAAAATCGGTCCGTCCCGCAAGGCACATGTGATCGGCATCATCCCGAACAGTCTCGTCACTGAAGACCGTGTCGAGGAGGTTCCGGTCCGAAACGGTGCATTCAGCTTCTCGGAAAAGAAGGATTTTCTTAAACTCGCGGTCATTGAGCGTCATAAGGGGCTCGGAACGGTCGGTCTTGCAATCGTCAGCGGATTCGGATTAAAAACAGGGGCCATCGCCACGACGATTGCGCACGATTCACATAATCTCGTCGTTGCCGGCTGCAGCGACGAGGACATGATCGCCGCCGTGCAGCGGCTCAAGGACATTCAGGGCGGCATGGTCGTCGTGAACGGCGGAAAAGTGAGCGCAGAGCTGGCCCTGCCGATTGCCGGGCTGATGACCGACGCTCCGGCTGCAGAGGTCGCAGAGAAGCAGAAAGAACTGCGCGAGGCAGCGGCGGCGCTGGGCGCAGCGGATTCGTTCAATCCTTTTCTGACCCTATCGTTTCTCAGCCTCCCTGTCATTCCGGATTTGAAACTGACCGACACAGGGCTGTTTGATGTGCGTGCGTTCAGACATATTTCCGTATCGGCTGATTAACCGGCGCAACGGATAAGGAGGTGGGCTTTTTTGTCATTGCCCGAAGCTTTTATTCAAAAAATGACCGATCTGATGGGGAGCAGCGAATCCGCCGACTTTTTCCTGAGTTACAGGCAGCAGCGGGCATTCGGCCTGCGGGTCAATTCTCTGAAAATCACTCCGGAAACTTTGGCGAAGCAATCCGGTTTTCATTTGAAATCCATCCCCTTCTGCCCGTCCGGCTTTTACTACGAAGAAACAGACAAGCCGGGAAAACATCCGTACCATCAGGCTGGTCTCTATTACATTCAGGAACCGAGCGCGATGTTTGTTGCGGAACAGATCGGCGCGCGACCCGGAGAAAAGGTGCTCGATCTGTGCGCTGCTCCGGGGGGCAAGTCGGCGCAGATTGCGGCAGCCATGAATAATGAAGGATTGCTTGTAGCCAATGAGGTTTATCCGAAAAGGGCCCGGGCATTATCGGAAAATATCGAGCGCATGGGGATAACGAATACACTCGTCACAAACGAAACACCTGAACGGCTGGCCGATTATTTCCCGGGCTATTTCAATAGAATTCTTGTTGATGCGCCCTGCTCGGGGGAAGGCATGTTCCGGAAAGACCCGCAGGCTGTGCACTACTGGAGTACCGCCCATGTTCGGAAATGCGCGGCGCTGCAGTCAAAGATTCTTGATTATGCGTATCGGATGCTGGCAGCAGGCGGTATACTCGTTTATTCAACCTGTACTTTTTCGCCTGAAGAAAATGAACAAATGATCGACGGCCTGCTGGCCAAATATCCCGATCTGGAACTCCTGCCTGTCGAGAAAAAGAACGGGATTGAGAACGGAAGGCCGGAATGGACGGAATCTCAGAATTCGCTGATCGGCCGGACTGCCCGCCTTTGGCCGCATCGCCTGGCCGGAGAAGGCCATTTTGCGGCCAAACTGCAGAAATATGAAACCGTACAAACGGTACAGAAAGGCCGGACGGCGAAATCCGCCAAAGAAACGTTGCTGAAAGATTACCGGCTGTTCGAGAGCGAAGCGCTTGCCGAAAAGCTGAATGGCATTTTTTTCTTTGCGGGAAAACAGCTTTTCCTGCTGCCCGGCGGCTGCCCGGATTTGGACGGGCTGAACGTAATCCGCGCGGGATTGCATCTCGGCGAGCAGAAGAAGAAGCGGTTTGAACCGAACCACGCGCTCGCGCTGGCTCTGCCGGCTCAGGCTTTTCGATCGACAATTGCCATGACTTCGAAAAACGGAGATTGGGAAGCCTACCTGCGCGGAGAAACATTGCCTGCCCCGGCCGGGTTCAAAGGCTGGGCGGCCGTACTGATCGACGGCTTTCCGTTGGGCTGGGTCAAAGCCGCAGGCGGGCTGCTAAAAAATTATTATCCGAAAGGATTGCGGCAGAGAGCGCTGAATCATGAAAACAGATAAGGAGCGACCATTGATGACGTTGTTGCAGAAAGGAGATTCGGTCGGTCTGATCTCCTGCTCGGACGGGCTTTTTCCTGAAGAGAGGGCGAAGATTGAAAAGATTGAACGGGTGCTCGGCGCTGCCGGGCTGCAGACAAGAAGAGCGCATACCCTTTTCCGAAGGACAGGAACGCCCTTCAGCGGCACACCCGAAGAACGTGCTTCGGAACTTATGCGTCTTTTTTCCGATAATGCAATTCGAGCGATCTTCGACGTCTCCGGCGGCGACAGTGCCAATCAGATTCTGCCCTATCTCGATTTTGCCAGAATCCGCCGGGCGGATACGCCGTTTGTCGGCATCAGCGACCTGTCCGTTATTAATAACGCTGTTTTCGCATGCAGCGGAGCGGCCGCCTGGCATTACCGGATCAAGAATCTGGCCGGGCCTTTTGCCGAGCAGCAAAAACGGATTTTCCGCGAAACATTCTTAGCATCCGCTCCTTCACCCGCTTTTGATTATCACTGGTTGCGCGGCAGTGGAATGGCCGGCGTAACAATTGGCGGCAATATCCGCTGCTTTCTGAAACTGGCCGGTACGGACTATTTCCCCGATCCCGCGGGCAAGATCATTTTTCTCGAGGCGCTGGGCGGCGGACCCGCGCGCATTGCTTCGCTGCTCGCTCAGTTAGATCAGCTTTCCGTCTTTCGTTCATGCGCCGGAGTTCTGCTCGGAACATTCACCGCTATGGAAGCCGGGAAACAAGCGCCGGCTATCGAACGGCTTGTTCTCGGCATCACGGAAAAATACGGGCTGCCGGTAGCCAAAACGGAACAGCTTGGCCACGGTGAAGATGCACGCTGCCTGCCGATCGGCAAAATGATTTCATTATGAATGAGGCTGCCGTGGAAACGTACAAAGCCGCGAAAACCGATTTTTATCAAAGATAAAAACCGTCTTCGCGGCTTTGTTATTAGGAGCAGATTATCGTGCCTGAGCGTTTTTTTCACCCAGTTTTCCGACAATTCTTTTTTCAATGTCCTTGTAGAGGGCATCGATACCTTCATTTGCTTCGCAGGACGTCCGGTAAACTTTCGCTTCGCCGTTCAGAGCGCGGACATCCCCTTCCAGCTGCCGATCATTAAAATCGAAAAAGCGCTTCATATCGAACTTGTTCAAGACGACGATATCGGCTTTAGAGAAAAGCAGGGGATATTTTACGACTTTATCATCCCCTTCAGGAATACTGACCATTGCCAGTTTGGCGTCCTCGCCGACCTCAAACTCAGCCGGGCACACCAGATTGCCGACGTTTTCAATAAAAAGCACATCGATGTCGTCAAGATCAAAATAGCCGAGCATTTTCTTCATCGACATCGCCTCGATGTGGCAAGCGCCGTTGGTATTCAGCTGAACAACGGGAACACCCAGACTATCCAGTTTCTCGGCATCGATCTGACCGGCAATATCGCCTTCGATCACGGCCACATGGTAATTGGGATGCAATTTTTCAATCAGCTTAATGATCAGGCTCGTTTTTCCGGCACCGGGAGCCGACATGATATTAATCGCAAATATCTTTTTCCCGCTCAGGATATCTTTGACCTCATTGCTGCAGTCTTCATTCCATTCCAACAATTGCTTAACCACTTTGATCGTGTTCATTTTTCCATACCCCCGGTACTCCTTAATGGATTTTTTATTAAGAATACTTCCTTCAGGAAATAAATTGTTTCCTATTATATAATCTAATTATATAATAATTAGCTGTCGGCAGCTTAAAAAATTATGACGCTTTTTTGCACAGGTAGGCGAGCATCGAGACATGAAAATAGCTGTATTCGACGGTCAGGGCGCAGGACTCGGACAAACCGTCGTAAAAAAATTGCGTCAGGCCTTCCCCCATGGTCTGTACATTGTCGCATTGGGAACAAATACTTTCGCCACAACGAAAATGGTCCGGGCCGGTTCCGATATCGGCATCAGCGGCGAAAGAGGCTTCTGCTCCTTTTGCAGGCGCGAATCGATTGATTGCATCATCGCTCCGATCGGAATCATTCAGCCGGGCTCTATCCAGGGGGAAATTACAGGAAATATGGTGCGTTCTTTTTCAAATCTTACGTGCAAAAAATTTCTGCTCCCTCTGCATCATCCGAACATCAGCATCCCGTGTACTGCGGACGTGCCGATCAAGGATTATATTGACGCCATTGTGAAAGAAATCAAGTGCCGGATGCAAAGTAACCGTCATCCGCAGTGAGCGGAGGCCGGATCACGTGCCGACCTCTATGGGACGCCGGGAAATCTTTTTTATTCGCCGGTGCGGTTCTGATTGATCCCCAGGTCCATATAACGTTTCGCCTGCTCTATATAATGGGCCGCATCATACTTCAGATAGGCGACATTGGCATCCGTCAGTTTGCGCCGCTTTTGAGCGGGAACTCCGGTGACCAGCACGCCGGCTTCGACAACCTGGTTTTGCAGAACAAGAGATCCGGCGGCGACCAGGGCCCCTTTTTTGATGACAGCGCCGTTAAGGATGGTCGAGCCCATGCCGATCAGCGCCCCGTCCTCAACCGTGCAGCCGTGCAGCGTGACATTGTGGCCGATTGTCACATTCCGGCCTACTTTCACCGGGTGGTGTGTGTCAGTATGGACAATCGTACCGTCCTGGATGTTTGATCCTTCGCCGATGAAGATCCCCGCCACGTCGCCCCGCAGGACCGCATTGAACCAGACCGATGAACCGGCCGCCAGCTCAACCTGCCCGATAACCTGCGCTCCGGGCGCTATAAAGACATCGGGAGCAATTTTCGGAAATTGTTTGCCGTAAGGATACATCTTACCCCTCCTTTTTTTGTTAACGTTTTCATCATAATCTATGCTGATAAAATGATCTATTTTTTTGCCGTGGATTCTTTCCCTGGCCTGTCTGTGCAGAGCGCCGGCAGGAGAGATTGCTGAATCCGCTTTTTCTTTATTTTGAAAAGCGTTAAAATATTCAGTGTAAACGAATTCATTCCCCATGACAGAAACCTGCGGGACTGAACCGGGCAGGAGGTGAACAGGATGGTCATGCTGCACGATCAAGTCGTATTTCTCAACTTTGACGGATCTTACGAGCATCAGAAAGAACTGACAGCATCTATTCATCATCAGTGGATCGATTTCAGCAATCTGCGCGAAACAAGCCTTTATTGTTCCCCGCGCGCCTTCCGGATCATCTGCGACAGGCTCGCACTCATCCCTGATAAGGGGCTCGCGTTTCTCGGCAGCGGCAACTATCATTATGCCGCACTGGCTCTGATGCGGGAAATCGTCCATCCGTTTACTCTGGTGCTCTTTGATCACCATACCGATCTCAGCAAGGGACAGATCGGGCCGCTTCTTTCCTGCGGTTCATGGGTTTATCATGCTCTGGCCGCTGTTCCCCGCCTGAAAAAAGTCATTATAATCGGCCCCGATCCGCTTTCCGTCCGATCCGCTTCTTCAATGATCAGGCGGAAAGTGATTGTTTTCCCCGAAAATCGGATTCCGCCGGGAGAGCGGATCGCTTCCGTTATTCCGACGAAAGCCGTTCAGATCAGCATCGACAAAGATATTCTTTCTCCCCGCTTTGTAAAAACAAACTGGGACCAGGGAAAGCTTTCCATTGGCCAACTTTGTCAATCTATTAAAGAGCTCTTATCAATAAAAGAAGTCGAAGAGATCGACGTCTGCGGTGAATGGCCGATAAAACCGCATGAGCATCTCAATCGGACAACCCTGCGGCGGCTGCAGATAAACGAACAATGCAATCTGGACATAGCCCGGATTTTTCTTCAGTCATTGAACAGCCATCCGCAAAATCGGACAGAGGCATTGCGCACCCATTCCGATGGCTGAAGCTGGGAAACGACAGCCTGCGGAAAGGACGTCTCTTCGGCGGACGGGCACAGTTTCGATATCGATACAGCTGCAAAAGTTTCAGACCGGATTTTTTCTAAAAAAAACCGCCGTTCTTCGCGAACAGCGGCTTCGGCCTGCTATCGATCCGGATCTTCAGGCGAGAGCTTTCAGACTTTCACGATTAAAGGCCGGAATATCATCAGGTGTACGGCTTGTCACCAGATTGTGACAAACAACAACTTCTTCGTCATGATACTTGGCACCGGCGTTTTTCAGATCCACGGCAATCGATTTGTAGCCGGTCACATTGCGGTCCTTCAGCGTTTCCGCGGTGATCAGCAGCTGCGGCCCGTGGCAGATTGCAAAGACGCTCTTGTCGGCATCCATAAACGCCTTCGCAAAAGCAACAAAACGGCTGTCGCCTCTCAGATTGTCCGGCGAGTAGCCGCCGGCGATCAGCAATGCGTCGAAATCTTCCGGCCTGACGTCGTCGATCGACGCATCCGCCGTCACCTTCGTCCCATGTTTTCCGATGATCGTCGCACCTTTTTCCGTTCCGATGACCGTGACAGTATGTCCGGCTTTCTTATAAGCATCGGCCGGAGCGGTGAATTCCACATCTTCAAAGTCATTTGCAAGTACTGCAGCAACTTTTTTTGCCATAGAGAAATCCTCCTTAATTGTAGCTGGAATGCGGACTCGCCCGTTGCCGGCCAATATGTTCCGCCGGCTCCCGCAGGCAGGTCCTCCCGCCCAATGAAGCGAATTTGCCTTTCTGACTCCATCTTTATTTTATGGAACGAGCCGAAAAATAGCAAACATCCCGCCTTAAACCGGACGTGGCGCAGACAGCTTTTGTCCGTGCCGGAAAAAATCGGAAGACAAAAGGATTGCCGCACGTTTGGACATGCACTCGCAGCGGGAAAATGCACGATCCGCATTGCCGGCTTAAACGGCAGAAATTTATTTAATGAAAAAGTCTTGAGCTTGACGCAACGTCATGGTGTAGCATAAAAAACGTCGGGGGCGATTGCATGAACTACACTGTCAAACAGCTTGGCGATCTGGCCGGTGTCAGTGCACGGACACTGCGTTTCTATGATCAGATCGATCTGTTGAAACCGGGAAAAATCAACGATTCGGGATACCGTATCTACAGCCGCGAACAGGTCGACCTTCTCCAGCAGATACTTTTCTATCGTGAGCTTGGTTTCAGCCTGAAAGATATCCGTCATATTCTTTCCGCACCCGATTTTGATATCGATTCTGCTCTGGCGGAACAGTATCACAAATTATTGAAAGAAAGAGAACGTTTGAATAGGCTGATCGCGACAGTCGAAAAAACGTTGTCCGCTAAAAAAGGAGAGATCACAATGACCGACCGGGAGAAATTTGAAGGATTTAAGAAAGATCTGATCGATCGGAACGAAGAACAATTTGGAAGAGAAATCCGGGAAAAATATGGGGCTGAGACGGTCGAGGAATCCTACAAAAAGTTCGGCAGTCTGAGCAAAGAGGACTATGATCGGACCGTCAGGATTCAGGAGGAGATGTTTACCGAACTGGAGGCAGCCATGAAAGCCGCTGATCCGCACGGCGCAGCGGCCCAGCGCGCAGCGGCTCTGCACAAGCAATGGCTCGGCTACTTCTGGACTTCCTATACCAAAGAAGCTCACGCGGGACTTGTCCGGATGTACGTCGATGATCCGCGCTTTACAGAACACTATGACAGCCGGCTCGGCAAGGGCGGGGCAAAAATGCTGCGCGACGCGGTTCTCATTTATACGGGACTTAAATAAACGGAAAACAGGCAGGAAACGCGGATGCCGTCCCTGCCTGTTTTCCGTTCTGCCGGATTAAAGCATGTGCGGCCGTCAAAAGGTTCCGTGCGGAAGCGATCCCGTTGCGGCGATTCACGCTTGTTCCAATGCTTATTGTTCTTATATCGAACGAAACCGAATGCGTATTAAAAAAAGCGGGTTCATCCGCTCTTTTTTGGTATTATAAAATAATATGAGTACCACCTTAACTCATTTTCCTGCTGAGCCGTCCAATAATGATCGATTTTTCCTGAGACCGTCAATCTCTCGAAAGACGAAAAACGTTTCCGCAATCCATAAAATTCCGCGGCGACTGATAAAACCGGTGCAATGACCGAAAGCCCGGTGCCGATCGTTAAATCCACTGTGCCGACCGATAAACCGGATTCGACGACCGATAAAATCGCGGTATTGACCGATAAACCGGATTCGGCGACCGATAAAATCGCGGTATTGACCGATAAATCGGACACGCAGACCGATAAACTCACGGCATTGACCGAAAGCCCGGGCGTCTGGAGTTCTGTCAAGAAAGTGGACACAAAAAATTGAAACTGAGTTTATCTAAAAGCTTACCGCGCTTCGCTTGGTT
>NZ_JAUUBW010000031.1:0-41519 GCF_036598985.1 Sporolactobacillus sp. KGMB 08714 | reverse complement strand
TGCCGATCGTTAAATCCACGGCGCTGACCGATAAACCGGATTCGGCGACCGATAAAATCGCGGCATTGACCGATAAACCGGGCACGCAGACCGATAAACTCCCGGCATTGACCGAAAGCCCGGTGCCGATCGTTAAATCCACGGCGCTGACCGATAAACCGGATTCGGCGACCGATAAAATCGCGGCATTGACCGATAAAACAGGCACGCAGACCGATAAACTCCCGACATTGACCGAAGGCCCGGCCGCCGATCGTTAAATCCACGGCGCTGACCGATAAACCGGATTCGGCGACCGATAAAATCGCGGCATTGACCGATAAATCGGACACGCAGACCGATAAACTCCCGACATTGACCGAAAGCCTGGGCGCCGTCGTTAAACCCACTCCGTCGACCGATAAAATTCCGGCCGCGGGCTGATCCATCCATCAGGCACGCAGGCACAATTTTTCTGTTCTGATGATCTGCACTTATTGATTACGGTCCGTTTACTGTCGATTCTTTGGCCGTTACTGTTGATTTTCCGCACGTTGCTGTCGCTATTCTGCTTTTATACCGCATTTCCCGGCGATTTCCACCACAATTTACCGAAATACGCAGGCAGCCGGCCGAAAAAGATCAGCTGTTTTCGCCATGCAACGTCTGTCCATGCATGATACCGATCTTTTTCAGAGAAACAAAATCGCCATTCGTATGAACATTCAGAGAAACAGACCGGCGTCCGTGCCAAGTGATCGCTTTTCAGAAGAAGAAGAGTTCACGTCACTTTCACGCCGGCTAGGAGCCGGCTGAACCTAAAGGCTACCAATCGGCACGTTTTCTTTACATATGCAGCCGGCTGAACATTCTATTCCGATAATTGCGGAACGTTTGCGATGTGCGGACGGATCTCTTTTCCATCAGCTGATTGAATTTCAGTCTCTTGATCCGCAGCTCGCCGCTGAGGCGCCGCCGTTCCGGTTCGTCACCGCAGCAGCGGATTAGTTCGTTCAACGTAACAATCTCTTTTCTCAACTGCAGTTCCTCAGGCAGATAACCGGCATTTTTCAACATTTTATAGCCGACACGCAAATCTTCCGGAACCGCCGATAAATCTTCGTACTTAAGCGGCCGGCCCTGCCCCTCCAGGTTGTCGAAAGCTCCCGACTTCAGCCCTTCCTGAATCTTCTCTTCCGCCAGAATATCAATAATACTCAAGTGAACAACACCTCTTTTACACCTGTCTCGTGTCGCCGTCGGTCCGCTTCTCCGCGTAAAGCTGCTTCAGGGGCTTCTTCGCCGGACCGTCAATCAGTTCCCCGGTTGCCTTGAAGCGCGATCCGTGGCATGGGCAGTCCCATGTCCGCTCACCTTGGTTCCAGTTTACCTCACACCCCATGTGCGGGCAAGTCGTATCAACGACCGTCAGCCGGCCGTTCTTATCTTTATAGGCACCGGCACGTTTCCCGTTTAAAGAGATGACGGCGCCTTCGTCAGCGTCCAGATCTTCAATCGACGTCGATGCTTTGGCCAGCTTTCCGCTGATCAGGTGGCCGGCTACTTGGCTATTTTCAATGAAAAAGCGCTTGATCATCGGATCGGCGGCAAAGCGCGACGGGCTGAAAACTGCGCCGTATGGATTGGTGCGCTCCAGAAGCTGATCTGCAAGCAGCCTCGCGGCAAGTATTCCCGTCGTCATCCCCCATTTTCTGAAACCTGCCGCTACATAAATATGAGGCTTTCCAGCCGACAGTCTTCCGATATACGGTACCTTGTCAAGAGTCGTGTAGTCCTGAGCCGACCAGCGGCAAACGATTGAGTCCGTCCCGAAAACCTGTTCGGCAAACGCGGCCAGATTCTGAAAGTGAGCGGCCGTGTTCTCACCGCGGCCGGTTCGGTGATTCTCGCCGCCGACGAGCACGAGCGAACGCCCGTCCAGAGTCAGGCTCCTGATCGAACGTTTCGGCTCTTCTGCGCTGAGGTACATGCCTTCAGGTGACTGATCTGTCTCGACAGCCATCAGATAAGAACGCTCAGGATACATTCTCGAAAAGTAGAAGGCCTTATCATAAAAGGGAAAATGGGAACAGATTAATACTTCCCGGCAATGAATCCGCGGCCCTTTTTCGGTATGGACGACACAGGACGGCTCTTCCTCAATATTCACCGCCAGTGTCTGTTCATAGATCGGGACATCCATTTTAACGAGTTCCGAGATCAAAAAATGAAGAAACATCAGCGGATGGAACTGCGCCTGCTCCGGCATGGTCAGGGCTCTTTTAACTTGGAGCGGCAGCCCGATCGAATCGGAAAGGCTTCCCGGAATGCCCAGTTTCCGATAGGCTTCAGCCTCTTTTTCAATCTCTTCAGCTTTCCGGGCGGACGTTGCATAAACGAGGGCCGGCCGTTTTTGAAAGCCGCAGCGAACATCCTGTTCCCGGACGATCCGGCCGATCCAATCGAGCGCCTCCCGGTTAGCCTGATAATAAAGTTTCGCTTTTTCCACGCCAAAATGCCCGATCAGTTCATTGTAAATCAAACCATGCTGAGCCGTCACCTTCGCCGTCGTATATCCGGTTGTTCCGCTGCAGAGCTGCGCTGCTTCGATCAGGGCGACTTTCATCCCCTCTTTCGCCAGTAAATAGGCCGCTGTAATTCCGGAAATTCCGCCGCCGACGATCGCCGTCTCGGTCTGAATGTCCTCTTCCAGAGGCTTGAATGTGGGAAAATGTACCGAGTCCCGCCATACCGAACGAGTTTCTTCAGAAAAAGAAACCTTTTTTTGATCCATGATGTTCAGTCCTTCGCTATGATTGATTTTTTTTCATTTTCTCCAATTCAGCGAAGGGTATGCGGGACTCGCAGGCAGCCGGAAATAACTGCTATGATGAACGGAAATGATCTTCTGCCCGATTTGCTGTTTTTAAAATATCTGCTGATAATGACATTTATTGTTTCAGCGCCTGAATCGTCGAAGAGACAATATACTTTTCAATGCCCGCTCCCGGCATCCATTCTTTAATAAATGATTTAGATTCGTCTTTCGGTTTAATCTCGATCTGCGAAAACCCGCTTTGTTCCAGCATGGACTGCAGATCTTTGATTGAAGAGGCACCGGAAATACATCCTGAATAAGAAACATCCAGATCGTTTTTAATATCCGGCGGTAATTCCGCAGTCAGGACAATGTCGGAGACGGCCAGGCGGCCGCCCTTCTTCAGTACGCGGAAAGCTTCACGGAACACCTGCTGCTTGTCCGGAGACAGGTTAATCACGCAATTGGAAAGAATGACATCAATGGAGCGGTCTGCAACCGACAGATATTCAATTTCCCCGAGCCGGAATTCCACATGGGGAAAATCGCCTGCGGAAACGTTCCGACGTGCCTTGCTGATCATTTCCGGGGTCATATCGACGCCGATCACACGGCCCTTTGCGCCGACCTGACGTGCCGCCAGAAAGCAATCGAACCCGGCACCGCTCCCAAGATCGAGTACATGTTCCCCCGGCTTCAGCGAAGCAATCGCCTGCGGGTTTCCGCAGCCCAATCCTAAATTGGCGCCCGCCGGAACCGAAGACAGTTCAGCAGCCGAATAGCCAGTTTTTCCGACACGCCGTCATGATCGGCCGGAGTGCTGCCGCAGCCGGCGCCCTGTGAACAGCAGCCAGCTGCAGCCGAGATATCCTGGAGAGCGATCTGTCTGTATCGGTTTCGGACGTTTTGTCTGATTTGATCATTTGAAACAGTGTTCATACATGCAAACCCCTTTACCAAAATTTTTAATTTGACTTGCGACAGGCTGATAAACCGCGCAATGCCGAATTTTGAAAAACTGCCTGTGCCCTTTTTCGTATTGCCCTTTTATGGCAACCTGATTTCGATCTTTCCGACAGGTCGCCGTTTTCCGAAATCTGCCGGGGAGGTACCCGAATGATCGCCGTCAAGCAGGCGGGCGGATCCTCCTTCAAGCGAAAGTAGACCCACATTCTCTGGATGACGCCGGTCCAACTCATTTTTTCAGGTGCGGTTAATGGCCGACTGTGATAAATCGAAAAATTCGCAGATACATATCTCTCCCGACTGAACAGGCGAGTATCGTAAGCCGTCTCCTGTCGCCAATAACCTCCAATGGTGAAGAAATTTCTTCAATCCCGGTCTCCTTATTCATATATTCATCATTGTTTATATAACAATATAATTATATTAAGACAATGTTATATATAACGCAAACAAAAATGCCATTTTAATTTGAACCATTGTTTTGAAAAGGGAGCGCCCCTCCATGTATTAAAAAAGGGAACAGGAGGGACCGCTCATTTTCTCCCGTTTCCAATGCAGCCGCCGAGCGTTTTTATTTTTGCCTGATCGGCTGTTTCAGTCTGAAGCAATACAAAAAAGGCATCGTAATTGATGCCTTTTTTGTAATATGAGCATAATTTTTTCTTCAGCCTTTGACACCCCGGCGCTCCATAACTGAATCGGCTCACCGGTCGTTTGGGAAAATGATTCCGTTTTGCTTGCGGACGGTTTCCATCACGCGAAGCACTTCACGGCTCAGGTTTTTCAAATGCAGATAATCCGATGTGCGTCCGTTTTCGATGATATCGGCAAAACGGTTGATTTCATAAAATTTGTCGTTGTCCGACGGATTTGAAGCGACGGTTTCCGTTTCTTTCGTATGCGCATCCTGCCATTCCAGCCGGGAAATGTCGGACGAACTGTTGATGCTGAATGTCCCTTTTTCGCCGTGAATCTGCGAAGGCACACCCGAGTGGGCGATCTTTGAGCAAAGAATCGTGCAGACAAACCCCTCATACCGCAAAACGAGTGTGCCGCTGCCGTCGATGCCGCTTGACAGCTTGACCGGGTAATAAGCCGCGTCTTCCGGAGCGCCAAATAGCGCAACAGCAACATACAGCGGATAAACGCCCAGATCCTCCAGCGCGCCGCCGGCAAATTGAGGAGAGAAAACATTTGTGATTTTTCCCTCGAGAAACTGATCGTATCGGGAAGAATACTGGATCAGCTGCAGGACCGCAGAACGGATTTTGCCCGCTCTCGGCAGCTCCTCCTTCAGCCGGGCAAACACCGGTGTCTGAATGTTGCGGATTGCTTCAAACAGGAAAACATGATTTTTTTCCGCCAATTCAAATGCCTCGGCAAACTCTTTCCCAGTCGCAAAGATCGGTTTTTCACAGATCACGTGCTTGCCTGCGCCGAGCAGCACTTTCACCTGTTCAAAATGCAGACTGTTCGGCGAAGCCACATAAACGACATCGATATCGCTGCTTTCCGCCAGTTTTTCAATTGATGTAAACCATTTTTTCCCATGATGTGTTTCAGTAAATGTCTGTGCTTTTTCCTCTGTCCGCGAATAGGCGCCCTCAAAGGTCAGCCTTCCGCTTTTCTCAACGGCATTGAGAAATGAATCGGTAATTTTGCTCGTTCCGATCGTTGCCAGTTTCATCATGATCGCCTCCAACATAGTGCAAACCTTGTCCTTTTTATTATAGCCGTTATTTGTGATGCCGGCAGTTTTTTCGCTGCATGCCGTTCTCATAAAAAATTCCGATTGATGATTCTTGACCGTTCTTTTTATATTATATAGGGAAGTACAAAATTTTATCGGATAAGCAGCCGCTGTCCGCCACGAGGCCGTCCCGACCTCCGCAGGCTGTGCCAAAGGTTTGGCAATCCGGGCTTTCCATGATATCCTTTATTAGCTTGAAGCAGCTTCTCGGCAACCGCATCCGTCTTTACAAATAATTTACAGATGTATAAATTTACACACAAATCTCCTTTATCCGCAGATTACTGTATAGAATATAAGGAATGGACTTGAGTGTATCATGCCATTTTCGGGGGAATTTACAAGATGAACGGGATTAAAATCATCAGAAATCAGCCTCTTATGATCGGCTTTATATTGCTATATATTCTTCCGCCTCTGGGAATAGCCTGGCTCGCCGCTCTCGGCGCCGTGGAGTGGACGGATAGGGTCAGAAAAAGGCGCCCTCTGCCGAAGGATGCCATCAGCATTTTGTTTATGCTGATAGCATTGGCTTCCGTCGGCGCCGCTCTCAGCACTCTCCGGATTTTCTATCTGCTGTCGACACTGATGATCCTGGGCTACATGGGCGTCTATCTTTATTACTTGCATCATCACGAATTTCTGCAGATAAGGCAGTATGTCTGGATTACGATTTTCGGCGGGGTTTATCTTTACCTATCTGATAAATTTTTCCACCTTTTCTCCGACCATTCGCTGGTTGGACAGGGAGTCGCCCTGATGACCGGACATCTGCTGTTAGGTTTCACCAGAGAAAACCGGCTTTACGGATCGGCTTATAATCCTAATTATGCGTGTTATTTGCTCATTCTCGCGCTGGCGTTCCTTCTCGTTGAACTGCTACGTGCCATCGGGCGGAACAATTACAGGACGGGGGCACTCTGCCTGGTTCTGCTCCCAATACTCGGCCTGGCAGTTTATGACACGGGATCGCGGGCCGGCTTTATCATTATGCTGCTGCTGCTGCTGCTTTTTCTGGCCAAGCTGGATAAGCGCCTGTTTTTTGCCGCATCAGGGGGCATCGTCCTACTGTCTCCGCTCATTTTCAGGTTTATGCCCCGTTCGGAGAACACGAGCTCGTCACTCGGCGATCGCCTGACTATCTGGAAGAACAGTCTTCATATTTTTTTTGAACAGCCGCTTTTCGGCACAACACCCCTGGGATTTCCCATTCAATATTTCAATCTGACGGGACGCATGGTATCGCACGCGCACGATCTTTTTCTCTCCATTTTTGACTCTTCAGGCGTGTTTGTCGGCCTGTTCTTTACTGCCATTATGTTATTCAGCGGATACCTGTTGTTTCAATGTCTGAGAAGCGATAAAAAAAATCGATATGCGGTCAATCTGTTTCTCTTTTCACTTCCGACGATTATCGCTTACGGAATTATGGATTTTACACTTTCATCGCCGCAGGTTATGCTTATTGTGCTGGCACTGGTCGCCGGCTGGATCCGCTACACGTCGCAGATGCGTGCGTTCACAAATTTTCGCAGCGCCGATCGAAAGGTGGCCTCTATACATTATTCCGGAGTGCAGATCGATCAACAGCAGCAGAAAAGAGAAGCCGATCTGATTCATTCACTGACCGACCGCCCATAAGAAACGGTTGCGCTTCCCCGGTTTCAGAGCCGGTTTTCACATAAAAGTTATAAATAACGATGATCGCTCTTATCAACCGGGTATTTTCAAGCTATAATAGATGTAATTGACCTTATTGGGGGATCGACCGATGCTTAACAAAATTACATTTATCGGCGCAGGTGAATTGGCGGAATCCCTGTTAAAGGGCTTTCTGAACAAGAATCTTATCCGTGCCGATCGTGTCTGGATCAATAACCATTCCAGCATAGATCGTCTTAACTATCTCGAACGCGTGTATCACGTGCACGTGACTCAGGACAAGCCTGCTGCACTGGAGCAGGCCGAAGTGGTTATTCTTGCATTCCGCCCGGGCGATACAAAGGAAGCTCTGATCTCAATGAAGGATTTCCTTCAGACGGATCAGCTGGTCCTTTCGCTGATGGTCGGGGTTCCTTCTGCTTATATCGTTTTCGTTGCCGGAAAGAATCTGCCGATCGTCCGTGTCATGCCGAATACATCCGCTTCGATAGGGCTCTCGGCTACCGGTATGGCTGCCGGTGAATTCGTTTCCCGCGAACAGATGGATCTTGCGGTAAAATTGTTTGAAACGGTCGGTACGGCAACCGTCGTCAGAGAATCGGATATTGATGTAATCGCGGGCTTATCGGGAAGCGGACCCGCTTATCTTTATTATCTTGCCGAAGCGATGAAAGAGGCCGGTATCCGTGAGGGAATTTCCGCCGAAGCCTCCGCTCAGCTCGTTCTGCAGACTTTGAACGGTGCCGTTGCCCTGCTGAACCGTTCCGGAAAAACGGCGGGCGATCTGCTCAAGGCCGTGGCTACACCGGGGGGAACGACGCAGGCAGGTATCGACACTCTGAATAGATATCAGACCCGGGAAGCGATCATCGAATGCGTGCATCAGGCCATTGCCCGTGCCAGCGAGATGAGCAGGCCTTTTTCCAAGTAACAGCTGTCGGAAGATGTGACAGCAGAGACATTTTTATTATTTTTCCTGATTGAAAAGAAATTGTGTTAGATTTTATGACATGAATGTTGAATGCTTGCATCGGGGCGTCTATGATAAATGAGTAAGCTTTAACACACCTTCTGTTGCAGTTAACCCTTAAGTTAAGATGTCCGATCTTAATTTAGGAAACCATCATTTACTCGTTTGCGATGGAATGCCGGCAAGCATTTCCACCGCATATTTTTTTTGCTTTTTCGGCGCCTTTTGAACGATTTCAATGATGACGATCAGGCTGACTGACGGCCGGCTGTTTTCAGGCCGCTGTGTTTTCACTATAATGATTATAGAAAAACATCGGTAAATGATCCGTTTAAAGATCTGACGGCCGGGCCGCTGTTTGCCTTCAGGACAGCTGACGGATAAGTGTCACTTAATGTAATGGAGAGGTGTCCCGTTCTATGAGAACAAAAATTTTCACGATAACGGTTGCAAGCCTGCTTTGCCTCGGCCTGACCGTTCCGCCACTTCCGGCACCTTTCAGCCGGATAGCTAGAGCACAGACGGCTTCGTCCCCCTTTTTCACATCCTTCGAAAAGGGTGATCCTGTGCCCTCCTGGACAAATACGGCGGAAACGGAAAAAAACGGAAAGGTCCTCTCTTCAGGCATCGTTGCTTCGGTCAACGGAAAAACCGTGAAAACAATGCGTACCTCTGTCGGAAACGGACCTGCCGGTCTTTACGCCTCTTCTGACAACGGCGGATGGACAGGCACCCATACACTCACTTATTCCGGTAAAGTCGTCGGGAAAAAAGGCAGTCTGGCTATTAATAAATTGTACATGCTCAATATTCCGGTTAAGGCAGATACGCAACTTTCCTATTTTATCGCGCCTGTCGCGCCCAAAAACAATCCCGCTTCCGCGGCATCCAGTTATGTTTCCATTGATCTGGCCTTTTCCGACGGCACTTATCTCCACCAGATCAGTCGGGCTGCGGACCAGGACGGCGTCAGAATGACACCGTCGGCCCAGGGGCAGTCCGGAACGCTGATCGCTAATCAATGGAATCAAAAAATTGCCGACATTGGAAAAGTGGCCGCAGGAAAAACGATTACCCGTGTATTGATCGCCTACTCCGCCCCAAAATCAGGCATCTCTTTTCAGGGAGCCGTCGACGATATCCGGATCGGAAGTGCACCTAAAAATACCGCTTCTTCGTCCCCGGCGGACGAGGTAAATATTCTAAGAGGGACGGCCTCAAACTCTGATTTTTCCAGAGGAAATACGGTCCCGGCCGTTGCCGTGCCGAACAGCTTCGCCTTTTGGTCTCCCGCTACCGACAGCAGTTCTTCAGACCGGCCCTATCCGTACAGCGAGAATAACGACCTGCAGAATCTCCCTGAGATTCAGTCCTTTTCGCTCAGCCATTCTCCCAATCTCCAAAGCGGCGACAGACAGTCTCTCCAGGTCATGCCCTCTGATTTTTCGGGAACGCCGAGTGCGAGCAGGCTGAACCGCGGACTCGCGTTCCAGCGTTCTCAGGAGACGGCAAAGCCTTATGATTATAGCGTCACTTTCCTGAACGGTATCAAGGCGGAGATAGCACCCGCCAGCCACTCCGCCGTTTTGCGTTTTACTTTCAAAGGAAAGACGGGAAATCTGATTTTCGATAATCTCGATAATCAGGGCGGACTGACGCTCAGTGCCGACCGGAAATCGATAGAAGGCTATTCCGATGTCAAGGACAGTACAACCGGAAATACGGACCGCCTCTTCTTCTACGCGTCCTTCGACCAACCGGTGATTGATTCCAATCAGTTGTCCGGGCAGGGACGGGATCATGTTACGGCTTTCTATAAATTTAATACGTCGGGCAATAAAACGGTCACCATGCGCACGGGGTATTCACTGATCAGTGTCGACCAGGCAAAAACGAATCTGAATCTGGAGATCGGCAGCATGTCGTTCGACCAGGTCAGGCAAAACGCGAAGAACGCCTGGAACAGTCTGCTTGGAAAAGTTTCCGTTCAGGGCGCGGACAGCGAACAAAAGACGACCTTATACTCCAGCCTGTACCGCCTTTTCCTCTATCCGAACGCGGGCTTCGAAAATACGGGGACGAACCAGGATCCCGACTATCGCTATGCGGATCTGTCTGCGAGCCTCGCAGGCAAAAATACGGCAAATAAAACCGGAGCCCCGATCAAGGAGGGCCAAATCTATGTGAACAGCAATTTTGCATACAGTGCCCAGACCGTCTGGCCGGCTTACGTACTGCTTGATCCGCAGCTGGCCGGCCGGCTGATCAACGGATTTCTGCAGTATGAGAACAACGGCGGCACAATTTCCCAATCGTCCTCCGCTTCCTTTGCCGATAGTGCTTTCAGTGACGCATACGTCAAAGGCGTTCCGGGTGTCAATCCGGATCAACTCTACCGGACCCTGCTGACGGAAGCCGCTGCCGGCGTGTCAGGCATTCAGAACCGTCCGCAGCAAAGCAGCGCGCCCTTTACCGGATACACGAACACGGATCAGAAGCAAAGCATCAATTGGACATTATCCGACAGCATCAACGATTTCGCACTCGGCAGTCTGGCTTCCTATCTATCGCAGCAGTCCGCAGGCGGGTCCTATGCGGACGATAGCGCTTATTACCTGAGCCGGGCGCAGAACTACCTGAACCTCTTCGACCGCAGTACCGGTTCCTTTAACGGAAAGACTGCGGACGGACAGTGGCAAAAAAGCGGGAACGCATCCGATCCGCAATCCTGGAGCAATGATCAGGCCGTTCCGAATATCCTGAATCTTGATTTTGACGTGCCTCAGGACGGTCAGGGGCTGGCCAATCTCTACGGCGGCCGGAGCGGGCTATTGAATCAGCTTGACAAATATTTTTCGGCCGTCCCCGGCTCTGCGGCCGTCCCCGGCTCTGCTTCAGCCGAAAAATATTCTGCGGCCCGGGAAGCCGCTGCCGGCCACAGCGGCATGTTTACCCTGGACAGCCCTTCATCGCCTTCCATTCCCTATATGTATACATTTGCGGGAGCGCCGTGGAAAACTCAGGAGACGGTCCGAAATATCATGAACCATTTCTATTCGGGCGCGAGCATCGGCCAGGGTTATCTCGGAGACGACACCGGCGCCATGCTGTCCGGTTTCTATTTCTTCAGTGCGGCGGGTTTTTACCCGCTTGAGAAGGGTACTCCGGATTATGTGCTTGGCGCGCCCTATTTCAAACAAATGACGATTCACCTCGACAATGGACATGATCTTGTCATCAGCGCGCCTAATGTCAGCAACACGAATCGCTATGTCCAGAGTGTCACATTCAACGGCCGGCCTTTATCTGCGACTTCCATCTCCCATCAGCTGCTTGCTGGCGGAGGCACGCTGTCCTTTCGCATGGGGCCGAAGCCTTCGAATTGGGGGAGCGCCGAAAGCGAACTGCCGAAATCCTTGACGCCGCTGTCGACCGACGGATCATCTATCTATCCGATGCCCTTGACCGATCTGACCGGAAAATCGGCATCCGACAGCCGGGCTGAAACAACCTCAAGCGACAACAGTTCTCTTGACCCGCTGCTTGATAATCAGTCCGACACGGCGGTTGTCTTCTCAGGCAGTCAGCCATCGGTTATGACCCGCTTCAAGGAGGAGGACCCTAAGGTGAAGATGTACACGCTGACTTCTTCCGCGAGCAGTCTGGCAACAAGCGATCCGAAGAGCTGGATCATGTTCGGTTCCGACGACGGAAGCAATTGGACGATGCTTGACAGCCGCACCAATGAAACATTCGGCTCACGTTCAATGACCCGCTCCTTTTCAATAAAAAACGCGAAGGCCTATCGATTTTATAAGCTGGAGATTACAGAAAAGAGCAGTCAATTACCGCTTGCCATCAGTGAATATCAGCTGCTCGGCTATTCGGACATCGGCAGCAGCTTTGACACGATGCGCCGGCAGCTGATTTCCGAATTTGAAGCAAAAAATCTGTCGGAACCGGATACCGCTGCGCTGTCCTATACGCTGAATCAGGCGCAGACTGCTTACAGGCAAGATAAAATTTCGACTGCCGTCTACTGCCTCCAAGACTATGTCCGGCAGCTCAATGCGCTCGGCGGGGCGAGAGCACAGGATGCACGACATACACTCTCGGCAGATGCACATGCCGTCATCAATCTCTTATCCGATTGAATTTAAAATTCCGGGGATTTACCGCAGAATGACTGAAAATCAGTATCGTTGAAGATTTTTCCGCTTAACGAATCTCTTTATTGATATAATGATACAGATCACCCCGGTTCAGGAAATCCCTATCAGGGATCTTTCTGAAAGCTTGGCACAAAAATGCAAAAAAGGCTTTGACTGCAGTCAGGGTACAGAATGACGATCATGGCGGCGGACAAACGGGGACACATTCGGCTCCCGGTTACCTCATACACGGTATCGGAACAATTCTATCGGATCCGTTCATTCATACTACAGGAAAGTACAGGTGAGTTCTATGCTGGAGAATATTACAATACGTGATGCCTCTGAAGGAGATTTACCGGCTATCGTGGCCATTTATAACTCGACGATCGCGGGGAGGATGGTCACCGCCGATACAACGGAAATCAGTGTCGACGACAGAAAGCCGTGGCTTGAAACACATCTTGCAGACAAAAACCGCCCTCTTTGGGTCGCGGAATTTAACGGAAAAGTCTGCGGATGGCTGAGTCTCGAAACCTTCTACGGCCGCCCGGCATATCAGGCGACGGCGGAAATCAGCGTTTATCTTGATTCGGAATGCCGCGGCAAAGGAATCGGTTCATTCCTGATGCATCAAGTCATCGGCCAGTGTAAAAATTGGGGGGTCAGGACGCTGCTCGCTTTTATCTTTGAACAGAATACGCCAAGTCTCCGTTTATTCCGGCATTTTGAATTTGAGAAATGGGGCCGCCTTCCGAAAGTGGCCGAGCTGGACGGTATGGAAAGAGACCTGTTGATTCTGGGCAGAAGGGTGGCCGAATAACCCGTTCGAAAAGCCATGCCGGAGTCGCCTTAAACGGCATCCATAACGAATTTGTTGAAATAACCGCTCCGTTATCCGGCACGGGAAGTAGGGCTCAAATGAAAAAAGGCATACGGACAGGTTTGACGACAAGGGTCAAAAAGGGCGCACTCAAAACCGGCTTTTCGGTTTTGAGCCGCCCTTTTCAATTTACGGATCTTTTCCTGGTCCGTATTTCACCGGTCCTGCACTTCTCCGCTTTCGCCGATGATTTTGACTTCAGTCTCAAGGTCTACATTGAATTTTGCTTTTACCGTTTTCTGCACATGGCGTATCAGGTTGATATAGTCCGTCGCTGTCCCGTGATCGACATTGACCATGAACCCTGCATGCTTTCTCGAAACTTCCACGCCGCCGATCCGTGTCCCCTGAAGGCCGCAATCCTGTATCAGCTTCCCGGCAAAATATCCGGGCGGACGTTTGAATACGCTGCCGCAGGAAGGAAATTCAAGCGGCTGCTTCATCCGGCGGAGGCGGGTCAGACGATCCATTTCCGCTTTAATTTCAGGCATGTGCCTCGGGGTGAGTGCAAAGGTTCCTTCCAGAGCAATATAGCCGTTCCTTGAAATGGCGCTGTTGCGATAGCCGAGCCGCAGATCGCTGTGATTCAGCTGAAGCAGCTGCCCTGAGCTGTCGACCGCCACGGCATGATCGAGCACGTCGGCCGTTTCTCCTCCGTATGCACCGGCGTTCATATAAAGAGCGCCTCCGACCGACCCAGGTATGCCACAGGCGAATTCCATCCCGGTCAGGCCGTGCTTCAGCGCAAAGCGTGAAACATCGATGATCGCCGCACCGCTTTGAGCGATAATATGATGCCCGTCGAGATGGATCGCGTCCAATCGGGTCAGATTAATCACTACCCCCCGTATGCCGCCGTCACGAACAATGACATTCGATCCGTTTCCGAGAACAGTCATGGGGATTCCTTCAGCGGCCGTGTATCTGACTATTCTCTGAACTTCTGCGTAGCTTTCCGGAAGAACAAGGACATCGGCTTCCCCGCCCGTCTTCGTAAACGTATATGCACTGAGCATATCATCATGTTTCACACGGCCTCCATCCTGAACGATTCGCATAAGATCCTGATATACCTTCATTTTATTCATTTCAAATCCTCTGTCATCAATCCGACACTTCTTTCAATCACGTACTTAATCTTTTCACTCAAAGCGGTATCCGCATTTATTATTAATGCCATGACAGCGTCTTTCTGTCAACTTGGCGAAGCCCTTAAAACCACCGGATTCCATAAAAAAAGATCGGCATCTTTTATAACGGGCCGATCTTTTTTAGAAATTCAATTTTAAATCAGTCAAAGCTGTCATTGATTAGGCGGACAAAGATTATCCGGCCGTGCATTTTTTTCCGGTCTTACAGATGTTTCTTCATTTCCATTCTCGATCTGTGTTTCTGTATGTACATGAGCCCATCGGCTTTTGCAACCAGTTCCTCGATCGTAGTTCCGTCGTTCGGATAAAAACTTGCTCCGATACTCAGAGACAGGCCGATTGTATGTCCGTCCTGAATAATTTTCTTTTTTTTAAGTGCGTCGATCCGCCCGGCAATCTGCCGATAATCTTCAAAACTCTGAAGATCGGGGAGAAGAATCAGGAATTCGTCGCCTCCGTATCGGCAGACGATATCGCTCTTTCTCGTCGATTCCGTCAGGAAAGCCGCGACCCGCATCATGATTTTATCGCCCATGTGGTGGCCGTACGTATCATTGATGAGCTTGAATTCATTGACATCCACAAACATCAGACCCAGCATGCTTTTCGTTCTCTTTGCCAGGTTCAGGTACTTGTCGGCAAATTTTTCAAAAAGGGCACGGTTTGCCACCCCGGTCAATGTATCATAATAGGCCAGTTTTTCAATGACCTTCTCTTTTTGTTTCAGCTCACTGTTCAGCCGTGAGAGCTGCCTGACAAAATCCCGCAGCTGGCTGATCCGGTGAAACTGATTCGTTACATCAATGAATTCAAGTAAAAGGGCAGTCTGTTCTCCGTCGATGACCCGATTCATTTTCATATTCACCTTATGCGTGTCACTGATCATCCGTCGATGCATCGCGGCCGAGAAGAACGCCGGACTGCCGCCCCCGAGGACCCTGTCCACAGCCTGATGAAAGAAGGGTTTATCCAGATTGGGAAGCACGTTATCCACATTCAACCCGAGGGCATCCTCCTGTTTCCTGCCGGTCAGTTCCTCCATGAACGGGTTCCAATAGGCAATGGTCCGATCTGTGGTCATGATCACGATGCCCTCGTTTATACAGCTCAATATGCTCGGCAAAAAAGAATCCATTTCAATCATCTTCCGTTAAACAGTCTATCAATGGTTTGTACGATGTCCTCCAGAGATTTTAATGTCATATTGATCACAATGGCACCCTCGATCTCCGTACCTTCAATATTAAAAGTTATGTACAGCATTAAAACGAGATGATAATCGCATCCGCCGACAAAAAGTTCCGCACTCGCTCCATTAAGGACTTTTACTTCGGGCAGCGAGTACCGCACAGGAATATTAACCGTATTGCTCAGCTCGCCAATGATCGCATTCAGAACAATATTTCCGATTTCTTTTATCGTGTCAAAATCTATATCCGTAAATTCCATATCCCCGGCTTCTTCGTACTCCTCATGAAGGCACAGGCTGATGAAACAATGCATTTTATCGGCAGGAAAAATCAGACTGATTTTTCCTTCAAGCTGGTCGTCGAAAGTAATGGAAGAAACCATGACCGCTCCTTCGGCGACATTGTGAAGAAACCGGTCCAGCTCACTTTTCCCCTGCTCAATATCGAGGATCTTGACATCAGGAACATTCAAGACAATTTTCTTGTCAATAATATCGGACAGCGTTGCCGCTGCATGCCCGACGCCGACATTGAACAATTCTTTCAGAATGTCTTCCTTGCTCACTTGATCGCTCACCGGGCATCATTCCTTATGATGTCGCATATCTTTTTCGCCTTCTCTTCATCCAAAGGTTTGTTGATAAAAGACAGGACACCCATTTTTTCAACAACATCCCGTACGCGTTTCTGTACGTCCGCCGAGATGACGAAAATCCTGGCATCAATATCCAGCTGTTTGATTTTTTCAATTAAATCTCCACCGCGAAGTTTCGGCATCAGCAAATCGACAATGGTATAATCCGGGGATCCCTCTCTGAATTTTTCCAAACCTTCTTCGCCGTTGCCGGCAAATTCAAACTCCGCATCATCGAGAAATTGTTTAATTAAAGATGACGTTATTCTTTGTGAAAATCTGGAATCATCAACAATCAATATTTTTGTCATCCCTCATCCTCTCCCCTTCCGCAACTGCCGGCACATTCCATAAAACTTGATATCCACCGCAACGATTTACAAGGCTATGTACTGACGTCCGGCTGCAATCGCTTCCGGACAGATTTCCTGTGGTGCGTTTATCGTTTTCTGTTATTTTACCAGGTGAAAGAAACATGTGTTGTCATCACCGTAAAGCGGGACTTTTTGCTCACAAAAAATGCATGAAAAAGCGAAAATTTCTATTCTATTATACGAGAAATGTTAGAAGAAAGACAGGTTTATTTCCATTTTCGCTACTGACTGCCGGAAGAAAGCACAAACAGCCGATTTATCCGTAAAAGCATCAATTTACGCGAATAAAATACTTATTTATGACGATATACTCGCAATTTCTGCCAATAGGAGCACCCGGTCCATCCGGAAAGCCCTCAAGTCCGGCACACAGATCCATTTTCAATCTGCTTAAGCCAATAGTCACAGCAGATTGGTAAAAGATACTTTCGTCGCGGTAATTATTTCCTTTGCTTTTTTCCCATAAAGAAAAGGTATCACGTTTTCAAGCCCGTGATACCTTCATGTTTTATGTTTGTCTGTAATACAAAAAAGCGGCAGCACAAAACACCGCCTTTTCATTCTTTTATTTTCAATGACGACCTCTTTGGTTCATCCGGATATGAGTTTTCAAACACGATAAATTGAAGGATGTTGGGGAGATATTCCTCGAGTCAGGGGTGATTTTTCGCATTTAAAGCGCTAATCTTTGAGTTCAAGGCGGATAGGAACAGGCTTCACCTGCCGGCTGGCGAGGATACGGTCAAGTGAAGCATCATTGAGACGACAGGGAGATCGGTCTTTAGCGGCTCCGGATTAAATCTCGCCTCTGAAATGTCTGGGCTGAGACGTCCAGGCGCCGCTTTTGCACATGATGAGGACTCCCTGCCTTTTCGCTGCTTCTCTGATCAGCACCAGTTCCTGACACATCGCACGAGACAAGAGCCCTTTTTCGATATTTGTTTTTATAAAAAAATATAAGGCCGTGAGATATTTGACTGAAAAACTGTCATAAGACGACAACGTCATGAACTTTCACCTCTATTTATGAAGTTTTTTCCTTTTACAGCATCGGCACAGGATTTCCGGACGGCATGTTTTTAAAATGCTCAAGCAGCGTTCACCGAATCCGCCCTCTAAAATTCCCCTCTTTGTTAAATATCAATATACTAGAATTTTACTTAGATTAAATCCGTATTTACCGCAAAAAAGGCAAAAAATTATTCATTTTTGGAGCGGGCACCGGAATCGGAACATCCTTCCGCTGCATTCTTTAATTTAAAATTAAGATTCATCACATAGTATGAAGATTGTAAACGGATTACAAATGTCAGAAACACTGGGAATTTAAGGAGGCCTTCTCTCTTCTTGAAGAAAAAGCATTTATATGAAATTGACTTTATGCGGACGTTTATCATGTTTGGAGTCATTTCGGTACATACCGTTTCGACATATAACGGCTATTTGTCAGATGGACGTATGGGATCCGTGCTGTTCTCCGCCTTTCACGCATCCATTGAGGTCACGCGGATGGCCTTCATGTTCATTACCGGATTCGTTCTGTTCTTTGTGTACTACAGACGTGATTTTCATGTTCTTAATTTCTGGAAGAAACGTTTCACATTGGTTGGTATTCCGTATTTATTTTGGAATCTCTTTTACCTTTTTTTCATTAAAGATGTTTATTCGCCCGGACTCTTTTCTTCTTTCAAAACGTTTATGACTCTCCTCTGGGAATCGCTGAGCCGCGGTAATTTATTTTATATCTATTATGTATTAGTGACGCTTCAATTTTACTTGGTCTTCCCGATTATGCTTTTCGTTCTCCGTAAATTTGAGAAACGTCATCCTCAGATTTTTGTTTGGAGCGCCCTCCTGCAGCTGCTTATCATGTCGCTGATTACTTTTGCAGTCCCGAAGCTGGACACAGCCGATTGGCCTTATCTTCTCGTTCACAGCGGATCACTGATGCTGCCCTATGTATGCTATTTTGCTGCGGGGGGCGTTGCGGCCTGCCACTATCAGGCGATCGGTGAATTTATAGACAGGCATATCCGATTAATGGTCATTTTGTTCGCGGCCGGTTTTTTCATCATGTCCGGCCACTATATCCTGGTGCGCACGTTTCTTCAATACAGCTATTCAATGGCAATTTCCGTTCAGCAGCCCATTTATCTTCCTTATGCGATGCTGTATATCGGGCTGGTCATGTTTCTGGGACGCATATGGGACAGGCATCGAAAGAAAAGGGGCGAGGGATTGTTTAATCGCTTCATCCAAATCGCTTCGAAGGCGTCATTCGGCACATTTCTTATTCAACCAATCCCGATTTATGTCGTCAGTCAGCTTATTGTGCCCCGTCTGACAGGGCATCCGTGGCTGTTTTACCTGTCGTTGCCGATGGCTGTTTTGTTCGTTTATTTTTCGTCCATGCTGCTCGCCGTCTGTTTCCTAAAAACCCCGGTTCTTTCCTATTGCATCGGGGTGCGTTCAAAATTATTCCAACGGTTTAAAAAGCTCAAAAAGATAGAAGCCACGGAAAATCCGCAATCTTAACTTTCAGGGAGTTGATTTTTTGTCCGAACTAATCGATCACTTAAAACAGGTTCTTCAGTCACTGGACCGGCCTCTGATCCAGGAAAACGAATGCTGGAACTCGACGGAGGATCTGCAATCCGACATAGAGCATGTCAGACTGATTCTGCAGCAGGCCGGCATCCGAAAGGGCGATAGGGTGCTGCTGGGACTGCCGAATTCTTATCGCTTTATAGCGATTTATTTTGCAATCCTGTCGGCCGGAGCAGTTGCTGTCCCGATCAATCCGCGGATGCCTGTTTCCGAATTGCAGACATTTCTGAGACGCTGCTGTCCGGCCGGCGGATTCCTGACTGAGAAACAGTCGGCCGGATTGATTGAACCGTACACATCTCAGAAGGTTTTAACTGCACGACTGATATTAAAAGAATCAAAACTGAACTATTTGAAATGGAAACATAGAGATCGGACTGAACAGAGACTTTTGACTGAAAGCCCGGAACCGCTGGAAAATGATCCGGCCGTTCTTCTTTATACTTCAGGAACAACGGGACGTCCAAAAGCCGTGGGATTATCGCACGGCCAGATCTATGCAGCAGCCCAAAATATCATTTGGGCGCACCGACTGACCAGCAAGGATATTGTTTATAGTTTTCTGCCGCTTTTTCACATTAACGCACAGGTTGTCGGACTGATTTCCCCTTGCCTTTCAGGCGGAAAACTGATTATCGCTCCTAAATTCAGCGCCTCCAGATTCTGGAACGTTGTCAACGGGCAGCATGTCACGTGGGTATCGGCAGTTCCGGCGGTCCTTTCGATACTGCTGCACACCGGCGCACCCGATCACATCTCCTCCGGTTTAAGATTCGTGCGCTCGGCATCGGCACCATTGCCGCTGCTCCACGCTCAACAGTTTGAAAAGAAATTCGGCGTGCCGGTGATCGAGTCCTACGGGATGACTGAAGCCGCCAGTCAGATCTGTGTCAACCCCCTTCCTCCTGAAAAAAGGGTACTCGGTTCGGTCGGCCTGCCGGTCGGACTCTCTTTGCAAATTGTCGACGAACAAGATCACGTCCTGCCGTCCCGGGAAACGGGAGAAATCGTGATCCGCGGGAAAAATGTTATCACGCATTACGTCGAGGCGGATAATCAGGACGACTTTCGAAATGGCTGGTTCCATACGGGCGATATCGGTTATGTAAATGAAGAAGGTTATGTTTTTATCATCGGCCGGAAAAAAGAATTAATCAATCGCGGCGGTGAGAAGATCAGCCCTTACGAAGTGGAAGAAGCTATCCGGCAGCTGCCTGAAGTGAAGCAAGTGGCGGTGATCGGCCTGCAGGACCCGCTGTACGGAGAAAAAGTGGTCGCTTATGCAGTCCCCGGTCCGGGACGTGCGACGGAGCATCTCGCTGAGAAGATACTCGATCATTGCCGGCAGACATTGTCCGATTACAAATGCCCGGCCGGCGTTGAAATCGTCGATCGGATTCCGACCGGTCCGACAGGAAAGATCCAGAGAAGCCTGCTTAAGAAACAAATAATCGCAGGCAGAGAAATCATTCAAGAAAAAAGTCTCTAAAATTCAGCTACCTTAACTACGGAGATGATTATTGATGATAAAGCACGCAAAATTCAAACGCATGTTTGTTCTTCTTCTGTCGGTTGCTTTGCTGCTGGCCGGATGCAGCTCGGCTCAGCAGAAGACAAATCAGGGGGTCATCCGGATCGGTTACCAGAAAGGCGACGAGTTTAACATTGCCAAAATTAACGGATCATTGGCAAAAGCTCTGAAACAAAAAGGATATACAGTTCAATGGACCGAGTTTCAGGACGGGACGTCGCTGCTGGAAGCTCTTAATGCCGGAAGCATTGACTATGGAAGAACAGGAAACACCCCACCGGTTGTTGAACAGGCTTCGGGGGCAAATATCGTTTATGTCGGAGCAGGGGCGTCAAAATATGAGGGAAGCGGCATCTTAGTCAAAAAGAATTCTTCAATAAAATCTTTAAGCGATTTAAAGGGCAAAAAGATTGCCTTTTCAAAGGGATCCAGTTCACAGTATTTGCTGGTTAAAGGCCTCGAAAAAGTTGGGCTGTCGATGAAAGACGTCACTCCGGTGTATATGCAGCCGGCTGATGCAAGTGTCGCTTTTGGAAAAGGAAATGTCGATGCCTGGGTTGTGTGGGATCCGTTCACGGCTTCAGCACAGACCAATGAAAACGCAAAACTGCTGGTAGACGGACAGGGACTCACGACGGACCGTGATTTCTTTATCGCTAAGCGCAGTTTTGCAAAAAGCCATCAGGCAGTGACGGCGCTCATTCTGAATGAAGTGGAACAGTCCATGGTGTGGGCAAACAAACACCACGATGCACTGATTTCAAAACTGGCAAGCACTTTGAAAATGGATCGTGCTTCAATCACTCTCGCTGTCAACAGACGCGTTTACGGTGTGGGCAAAATAACGAATCAGATTCTTGACGAGCAGCAGTCGATTGCCGACCAATTTTACCAGTTAAAACTGATTCCGAAAAAAATAGATGTGCATCAGGCGATTCTGAAATAAAGGGGGTGACAAATATGGAGTTCATTGAGAAAAAATGGATCAGGCGTCTCCTGCCCGGCGTCCTGCCGGTATTTGTACTCCTTTTATGGGAATTTCTGAGCATCGGAGGGATCATCTCGCCGACGACATTACCCGCACCGACGGATGTGGTGAAAACAGGCATCGTAATGATCGGAACAGGCGAACTGACCGGCAGTCTTCTAATCAGTCTGTACCGCGCCGTTGCCGGATTTCTAATCGGCGGCTCCATCGGTTTCCTGTTGGGCGTTCTGAACGGATTTTTCAAGCTGTCCGATCTTTTTCTCGATACATCCGTCCAGATGTTAAGAAACATTCCTCACCTGGCACTGATTCCGCTTGTGATTCTTTGGTTCGGCATCGGTGAGACTTCCAAGGTGTTTCTCGTTGCGCTGGGTGCGTTATTTCCCATTTATATCAACACGTACCATGGCATTCGATCTGTGGACAAAGATCTGATCGAAATGGGAAAAAGTTACGGATTAAGCGGCGCCTCCCTTTTCTTTAACGTGGTCTTCCCGGGCGCCCTGTCCTCCATCCTCGTGGGGGTACGCTATGCGCTCGGTGTTATGTGGACGACATTGATTGTTGCCGAAACGATTGCCTCGAATTCAGGCATCGGCTATCTTTCGATGAATGCCAGAGAATTTATGCAGCTGGACGTCATCGTTTTGTGCATTCTGATCTATGCTCTTTTAGGCAAGGCATCCGATCTTATTGCCAAATTTTTTGAAAATAGATGGCTGCGCTGGAACCGGTCCTAAAAGTCCTGATTGCTCCAATCGTATAGAAAAAAGTATGATGCAGGAAAATTGAGGAGAGCAAACATGAAAAAAAGCGAAAACTTTTTACAATTAAATCATATCGCAAAATCATATCAGGATCTGAAAGTTCTGGAAGACGTGACACTCCGGGTAAAAAGGGGGGAATTCATTGCTATTATCGGGAAAAGCGGATGTGGGAAAACCACCCTTCTCAGACTGATCGCCGGTCTGGAAACTGCCACAGGAGGATCGATCATTCAGGACGATGTCCCTCTACAGGGGATCAATCGATCCGCTCGCGTCATGTTTCAAAACGGCCGGCTGCTCCCATGGAAAAAGGTCATTGATAATGTCGGCGTCGGATTAAAAGGAGAATGGAAGGACGCAGCCCGGAAAATGTTGCGTCACGTCGGCCTTGAAGAATGGTCGGACCAATATCCGGCCAAACTGTCGGGAGGGCAGAAGCAGCGAGTGGCCCTCGTCAGGGCCCTGGTTCATCAGCCGGATCTTTTGCTTCTCGATGAACCGCTGAGTGCTCTGGATGCACTGACCAGACTGGATATGCAGGACCTTGTCGAATCCATATGGGAAGCGCAGCGCCTGACGGCGATACTCGTCACTCATGACGTTGAGGAAGCGGTCAGACTGGCGGACCGTGTAATTTTACTGGAAAAAGGCCGAATCAGTCTTGATATTCCTATTGATCTGATCCGTCCGCGGAAAAGATTCAATCCGAAATTTGGCAGATACGTCGAAGAAATACTCGCAAAAATTATCCATCCGAACCAGCTCGCGGATTCCAGTATCCATCTAACCCAATAGTTTCTCTGATTCAGGCAATCCGTCTTAAGGCTTAATCAAAATAGCTGCCAAAACGGCATCCTGGGTTCTTCTCATTGCAGAGCCCGGATGCCTTTGATTTTAAAATCGTCAAAAAATATTATTTTTTTTGGTAGAAAAAAAGGAAAAACAGCAAATGATGTTGAATTTTGAAATGTACTTAATATTACAAATTGGAGGTAATGTTGTATGAATCAGAAGCTTTGGGACATGATTCAACTGTTTTCGGGAAAGGAAGTCATCGGAGCGAACGAAATGGCCCTTGCGAGACAAAGTCTGGATGCCGATGTATTTCAAGTCTTTAAGGAACAGGTTGAGAAGGGAATCATTACGAAGACTCTTACTTGGATATGAGTATGTAAAATGGATATCAAAAAAGAAATACGACGGTTTCTTCTCGATTATTTGAAAAACAGTGAATGGGACAGTGAAACATGCAATCTGATTTCTTCCCTTTTGCACGGTGAAGGGAAGATTTTTCATGAGCCGGCGCTTTTTACCTGGGGTGAATTCTCTTTCTATATCTCCTCCGTTTTTTGCGAGGACGCCGCGGTTCATGACGAACAGGCCGCCTGTGCGGCTACCGTTGAGCTGCTGATCCTTGCCACAGATATCATTGATGAACTGGCGGATGGCGACATGGAAAGTCCGGTGCTGTCCAAGCTGACGCCGCAGCGAACGCTGACTTTATCAAGCATGCTTTTAATGGAGTCCCTTTACTTGATCTTAAAATACTCGGCAGCGGATCGGCTCGGAAAGTTAAGCTGTGTGATCCGGAATCTGAGGACGGCTTCCATCGGCCAATGGAGAGATCTGTCTTTCAGAATCACCGAAAACGTACCTTCGGAACGCGATTATTTTTCCTTGATTGAACAAAAATCGGTCTCCTTATTACGGCTTGTTTTCGAAGTGAATGCGATTGAGAACGTGCCGGCCTGGGAGAACATCGCGAGGTACATCGGATTCTCCGGCCAGTTAAGAAACGATGCCGCCGATATTCTGCGCGATGCGAAAAGCGATTTGACCAACCGCAAGGCGACGCTGCCGCTAATCAAGGCCGTCGAATTCAGCAAGCAAAAGGATAATGGATGGCTATTCGATCAGCTGAAGCTTCTCGGCACCTCCCGGGACGGCAGCCGGCTGCGGCAGGATATCAGAGACTATATAAAAAAAACAGGCGCCATTGATTATTGTCTGATCCTTTCGAAGGTCTATCTGAACAGGGCCGTTCAATTGATTAAGAATTGTGGCGAAACACAGCGCGATAAGACACGGATCCAGCAATTAATAGACTACCTGGAGGGGTGACCGTGAATGATGAAAAAAACGGTCCCGATTCTTCTTTTATTTATCTTCGTCATCGTCAATCTCTACTGTCTGGGCCGCGTGTTAACCGATTACACGCTGCTCCGTCTCTTATCACAAGTTTCTTCAATTGGCTACTACTATTCGCTGCTGTTTCTCGGACTTGTGTTTGTCGGCACTGGCCTCGTCTGCTTCTTAATCAAACCGGATTCAGTCGTTACCCGCCATTTTTTTTACCTTATGTACACTTCAGGACTTGCTATTTCTGTTTCAATTGCTTCGAGCATCGATGTATCGCCCGCTAAAGAAATTGAAGTGATCGCCTCGAGCTTTGCGCCTTATTTTCTGATACGCTTCTTTGAATTTTTTCCATCGTCTACGAAGCCGCGGTTCTTTCAATATATCCGGAAGGTCGCCTGGCTGCTGGCAACGATGATCAATATCGTATTTTTTGACACTTATCCCGACCGTTTAAGTAGGAGTCCCGAGCTGCTCCAATTCATCCGAACCGTCGTCATTGCCAATGTCTGTATTTCTTTGATCGCCTGCATCTGCCTGACCTATCTGCATCTGAAGAAAAACTCTTCCAAAATAAAAAATCAGCTGTCTATTTTGATTGCCAGTCTGATCATATCTTTTTTACCGCTTATCTTTTTAAGCCTGATTCCAGAAATTCTCCATCTTGCAAGCGTTCCTTTTTTCTTCAGCCTGCTGAGCATCGTCCTGTTTCCGATAACCCTGGCTTACCTGTTAACCAAGCAGGAAATCATCGACATAAAGATGAGCCTGAAACCGATTGTTTTCGAAATACTGGCTGTGCTGTTTTCTTTGATTTCCGTTAATGGTATATTCTTCCTGATCTATCCCCGGACTCCCGGATCCTTTTATCGGTTAAACGGATTAATGCTGGCCGTTCTTGCGGTCTATAATCTCATCAAGAAAATCATCAAGCCGTTGGTCAAAAAGGAATGGACCAGCAAAGAGCACGATATCGAGAGAGAAAAAAAGATCATCCTGCAGCAGATTCTGAACGGCCAGCATCTGACTTCCTGCGGGCGGCTGATTATCCGCCTGATTCATCAGACGGTTGATATCAACGGCGCCTGCCTGATCTGGAAGAACAATCAAACACCGCGGATCATTTATAAAAGCGGGATCTTTGCGGACGGCTCTCTCGCCGATGAATGCATGCAGTATCTGGATCATAAAAGAAATGAGCATCGCTCCGAAACGATGAACTGCCATGTTTTTCCTCTGGACGGCGATCAGGGCAATAAGGGATGGATGATCATTGGACAAAAGACTAATGCGACGCGGCTGGATCGAAACGAGCGCCTGCTGCTTGAGAAAATACAGTCCGATGCGATAGAATTGCTGACGAGTACGGAAGCCCTTTCCGGATTAGACAGGGAATTAAGAGAGACGCAAAACCGTTCTCTGTCGCAGGAACAGTTTAATCGTGCGCTGCTGATCAACAGCGAAGAAGAAAAACGGAAACTATCGATTTATTTGCATGATGAAGTGCTTCAGAATGTGATCCTGATGGCCAATAAGGTCGAAGCCATGCATGATGAGCAGATGATCGAAGATAAGGCGTACTTTGAAATGAAAGAAATTTTTATGAACGGCATTTACGAGATCAGGGAGATGTCCCGTGAACTGCATCCGTTCATGGTTGAAGATCTGGGATTGGAGCAGAGCTTGCAGGCATTGAAGCGCAAACTGCAGAATAACTATAATGTCGTCATTCAGACAGCATATGATCTCAGCCTAAAGGTTATATCGAAACGACTGGCCGTCCAGGTTTATCGGATGATTAAAGAACTCTTATATAATGCGATCAAGCATTCATCCTCCCCTTTTGTTTCTCTGTCGCTGAAGAGTCTGGATCACACTTTAATTGTAAACGTTAAAGATAAGGGGAAGGGATTTAAATTACCGGCGGGCCTGTCCAGCCTGACCCAGGAGAACCACATTGGGTTAATCACTGTGCAAAAAAGGGTGGATCAGCTGGGCGGCCGGTTTGACATTGCATCAGAGGAGGGCAAGGGGACTTCAGTTACCATTACTCTTCCGCTGGAACGGAGTGATGAATTTGAGTATCAACGTACTGCTGGTCGATGACCACGTATTAATGCTGATGGGACTGAAAGAAATTCTGGAGAAGGAACCCGACCTGCACGTCGTCGCTACGCTGTCCGATCCGTCGGCTCTTGAAAACGCAATCAGGCTGCGGAATCCCGACGTGATCGTGCTCGATGTCCGGATGAAAACAGAAAACGGGATTGAACTGGCCAAAATTGTCAGGAAAGAATTTCCCGCTTTAAAAATCGTCATCCTGTCGGGCTACAATTACGATGAATATATTGACGCCGCCAAACAGGCGGGAGCAGATGCCTATGTCACTAAAGAGAAATCAAATACGGAACTGATCACCGCAATCAGACAGGCCTGCCGCGGACAGCGGACTTTCCCTTATCAGCATCGGGAGCAGGCAGGGGAGGCACTGACCGCCAAGGAACGGGAAATCCTGGGGCAGATTGCCGCCGACAAGACCAACGCCGAAATCAGCGAAGAACTGTCGATCAGCAAGCGGACGGTCGAATATCACATTGCTTCTATTATGCGTAAGCTGGACGCCGATTCCAGGGTGGGCGCCGTCGTCAACGGGATTAAGAAAGGGCTGCTCAATGTCTGACTTTTGGAAAGAACCCGGTCCAGAATCTGTGAACAATCGCTATCATCCCCGGGGATCTCCAAAAATATTTCCCCCAAGAATCCGTTTATCCGAGCGCAGTTAGAACGAAACAGGCTTTTCACCCTATCCATTTGTCCCTTCCTCAAACGCCGCAGCCTACATAGAATGCAGTATCAAGTCCGGGGGAGGTGTTGAGGCATATGGGTTACGGTTATGGCTGCGGCTGTTATCCGAGCTATAGCGGCGGCTACGGGTACGGAAACAATTTTGCCTTAATTGTCGTTCTGTTTATTCTGCTGATCATTGTCGGTGCTGCCTTCGTTTACTAATCTGCTTCCTGAGCTCCTTGATTATCGGCAGCCGTTCATTTCATTCCTTATGGGCACCCCGACGCACAGGTGCCCTTTTCATTTTCCCGGAACAATATCCTTCTTCAGGTTATAACAGTCTGCAGCGTCCTATCGGAAAATCAGCGGCGGGTCTGTTGTTCCCCGTCATAGGTAGTGATCGCCCCGTACAGATCCGGTCGCCGGTCCCGGAACAGGCCCCAGTCGAGGCGCTGAGCCTGGAGCCGATCAAGATCGAACTCGGCGACCAGCACCGCCTCTGTTTCCCTGTCGGCCTCAGCAATTTTATTCCCGCGGGGTCCGGCGATGAACGAAGATCCGTAAAACGTAATTTGCGAGTCTCCGTCTTTCTCAGTTCCGATTCGGTTCGATGCAATCACCGGAATCAGGTTCGCCGCCGCATGCCCAAGCATGCAGGCCTGCCAGTGTTCTTTTGAATCAACGGATGAATCATAGGGTTCGGAACCGATTGCCGTCGGATAAAAAAGCAGCTCGGCGCCCAGCAGCGCCATGCAGCGGGCCGCCTCCGGAAACCATTGGTCCCAGCAGACGCCGGCGCCGATCGTCCCATAGCGGGTTTTCCACACTTTGAATCCCGTGTCTCCCGGATTGAAATAAAACTTTTCTTCATAGCCCGGTCCGTCCGGGATGTGGCTTTTCCGATACGTTCCGAGAACCGATCCGTCCGCATCGATCACAGCCAGCGAATTATAAAGGGCATTGTTTTTCTTTTCATAGAAACTGATCGGCAGCACCACCTGCAATTCACCGGCCACTTTTCTGAAGCGGTTCACAGCGCGGTTCCGGTTCAGTTCCTCTGCCAGTGCATAATAATCCGCTTTTTCCTTCTGGCAGAAGTACGGCGTTTCAAACAATTCCTGCAGTAGAATAATCTGTGCGCCTTTTTTCGCAGCTTTTCTGACCAGTGCCTCCGCTTTCGCCAGATTTTCTTCGATTGCCCATGAACAGCTCATCTGCGTTGCTGCCACTTTGACCTTTCTCAAGAATTTTTCGCCTCTCTTTTGTCACGGCAGGGGCATCTGCTGGGTTGCACAGTGCACGTTGCCGCCTTCTTTGATGATCGCCGTGCCGTCTACTTTCCGTATTACACGGTCGGGAAACTGATCTTTCAGAACTTTTTCCGCCATCCGGTCCGTTTCTTCGGCATCACCGCCGAAAACCGGCAGGATGATCCCATGGTTCACGAAGTAAAAATTCAGATAGCTCAATGTCAGCCGTGCCCCTTTATACTCTCTTTTTGGAGGCTGACGAACAGCAACAACTTCAAGCTTTCTTCCCTTTGCATCCGTAGCACGGCCCAATATGTCGAGATTCTCCCGGACGATTCCGTAATTTTCGTCCTGCGGATCGTCGCAAACCTGCATCAATATCCTGCCCGGCGCGGCGAAACAGGCAACATTATCAACGTGTCCGTCGGTCTCGTCGCCGCTCAGTCCCCGTTTCAGCCAGATCACCTTCCTGATATTGAGAAACTGCCCGAGTGCCGCCTCAATTTCGCTGCGGGTCCGGTCCGGATTCCGGTTAGGGTGGAGCAGACACTCTTCCGTCGTCAGCAGCGTTCCTTCCCCGTCCACATGAATCGATCCTCCTTCAAGCACCAGCGGCGCATCAAAACGCCGGACACGGAAATGATCCAGTACAGCCGGAGCGACCCGGTCATCCAGCTCCCATGATGCGTACTTTTCTCCCCATGCATTGAACACCCAGTTGACACCGGCCCGCTGCCCCTTCCCGTTAATGAGAAAAGTCGGTCCGTTGTCGCGAATCCATGAGTCATTATGATCAATCGCCAATATTTCAGCCTTCAATCCGTTCAAAAAAACTTTTACCCGATTCCATTCCGCCGGATTGACGATCACCGTCACCGGTTCGAATTCGGAAATTGCCTGAATAAACGCCGCGTAGCCCCGGCAGACAGATTCGTAATTTTCCGGAAAACACATGGATTCCCGAACCGGCCACGAGATGAATGTGCGTTCATGAGTCTCCCATTCAGCCGGCATTCTGAAGTGCAGATCGATCGGATTCATTGAATACCTCACTAGGACATTTTTTAATCATTCTCTTATGTTATCATAAAATCAGCGGCGCAACAGTGGAAACAATCAAAACGAGCGCCGCTCTTTATTTACAAGAAAATCCTTTATTGAGAACGAATGATGCCATGCAGCAGCACCGGATTGTAAGTAAAATCGACAGAAATAAAATAAAGCTATGCAATGGAGAAAGATCTGGATAGAAAAATTTTTCAGCCGTGTTGATTCAGCCGGGTCCAATTTTAAATTCAATTTTGGTGCGGCTTCGGCCTGATTTGGTGCGATATTCTGGCGTTTCGGTGCGAGTTCCGATCGATTCGGTGCGACTTTCCCCAGATTCGGTGCGACTTTGGCCTGTTTCGGTGCGACTCCCCAAATTCGGTGCGACCTCCTGACAATTCGGTGCGATTTTCCCTCGATTCGGTGCGACTTTGGCCTGTTTCGGTGCGACTCCCCAAATTCGGTGCGACCTCCTGGCAATTCGGTACGGCTTTCCCTCGATTCGGTGCGAACAGCTATCTGAGTGAACAACCTCTTTGAATGGCCGCTTATTTTAATAAAAAACTGCTGATCCATGCCATGCCAAGTGTACGCCTTAATTTGTGAACATCAGCTGTAATGAACAGGCCGATTTGACTAGATGAGTATATGCGGTCATGATGTTTGCCGCCGTTCATAAGTCCCTTTCCTGGCCCTTTCGATATGTCCAACCTCATCCGGATTTTCAATTTATGTCTTCTGAAAAAATTTATGTTGTCCTTAAAATAAAAAGAAAGCAGCCCACGCGATGTGATCTGCCTCCCAAAAAGTGAAAATGATCCGATAGATTTCACTTGTGCCGTTCCCTGTATTCGATTCGACCATGGCTCCGTTAAATAATAAATAATGCCAGGCAGAGACCGTATCGTTGTAAACCGCGATCGATTCGCGCGGATCGCAGTTGTGCCTGAAGCATCTGTATCATCAGCCAATCAATCCGATTCCGGGCGCATGCCCTTATTCGGATTCTTTAGAGCCGGCAATTTCCTGTTTGGCTCCGTCCAGATTTTTCTCCTTGATTTCATACCCCGCCTCTACCGCGGTATTGCGGATAGCCTGGATCCAGTTTTCCGATTCCTTTGCCAGATTTCCTTCCGAATACAGCTGCCAGACGCGATTGCATGCGGGCGGATAACCCAATTCGGCGGACAGCAGCAGCAGACGCAGACCGTCTTCCGTGTCCTGCTTTACGGATTCGCCTCCGAATTCGCCTTTCGTCCGTATTTCTGAGAGGGTATACATTGCTTCCGGATTGCGCAGAGAGACTGCCTCCTCAATCAGGGTGATGCCCCGCTTTGTGTTTTTCTTTACCTGACCGCCTTCTCCAAAGGCCATACCTACGTGATAGAGCGCCGGGCTGTACTTTTGAGCAGCACTGCGGAACAGGTATTCGATCGCGCTCTGCATGGTTATATCGAGATCGGAATTTTTCTTATCGCCGGCCAGCAGCCATATCTCGTACTGAGCCCGCGGCAAAGTCCGGGCGGCTTTCAGAAGCCATCTGTAAGCACGCTCCTTATTGACCTGCCCGTTTTTGAGCGTTTTATATCCGGAGAAGTAGTATTGATAAAGGGCAAACTGAGCGTCCGGATAGCCGGCCGCAGCCGCTTTATTTAATAATTTTTTCGCAGCCCCCGTATCCTGCCGGAAATAAAGGCCGTCAAGCAGAACATTGGCCATCTTGTACATGGCGGGAACAAATCCGGCGTCTGCGGCCTCCTTCAGATAACCGGCCGCTTCTCTGTGCTCCATCATCATTTCATTGTCGTTCTCATATTTCTCCATAATGAGCATCCGTGCTTTCGGATTGCCGGCATCCGCAAATTTTCTGAGCAAGGCAAAAGCCTTTTTAGTATCCTTCTGAAGCAGAATATCTTTATAGCGTCCTTCATAATAACTTTGGAACTGTTTCATCTGTGCGTCCCAGTTATTCTTCTCGGCCGCTTCTCCAAGATAATAAAGCCCCTTCTCATTGTCTTTCTTCAGACATTCTCCGTCTATGTAAAGATCCCCCAGACGCGCCTCAGCAGCCGCGTACCCTTGTTCTGCAGCCGCACTCAGCCATTTAAGCGCATCGGCCTGCTCCATGAGAAATTCATTTCCATTTTCATAGAAATCCCACAATCTGTAAGCCGCCTCAATGCTGCCGTCTTCAGCAGCCGCATGCAGCATCGTATACGCCTTCTTCTTATCCCCGGATACAGGCTGACCGAGGCAAACGCCATCGTAATAGACCTGAAAAAGAAGATATTCGGCAAGAGACAGCTTTTTCTCCGCTGCGGATTCAAGAACAGTCAGATAATCCTCGGCATTTTCTTTGGAAATAAATACATAATTTTTTTCAAAGGCATCCGCCAGCACACTTACCGCCTGTTCGTAACCGCCGGCGGCAGCCGTTTTCAAGTATGAAAATGCTTGTTCCTTGCTGAAGGCAGCTCCCTGAGGCGAAAGGCTGAATGAAAAAATCATCCACATCGCCTCAAGATTGCCTTCCTCAGCAAGCTGTTCACTTGTCCTGAGAGCCGCCTCATCTGTAATTTTTTCCGGCAGGTCTTTTGAATCCGCGGATTTTCCTTCTCCGGCTGCTGCAGAAGCGTCCTGATCCTTCTGCTCGACCCGTTCCTGCCATTTCTTGGCTTCGCCTTCATCATAGACGGAAAGAGTTTTATCGCTGTACAATTCATACAATTTCTTTTCTGCTTCCGGCAAACCGCCGACAGCCAGCTCCTTCAACAAATCGATTCCGGCACTCAGCACTTCGTCATCTTCGGAAAATATCTCCAGCCAGTAAGACGTTTTTTCCCACTGTTCTTCCAGAGAAATTCCGCTTCTGATATACGCTTCTAGCGCACCGGGTGTCAGCAGCGTCAGCAATTCTTCTTTCGTCACGAACAGCGACAGTGTTTCATGGCTGAGAACCTCACCCGTAACGGAATTTTCCAGGCTGATCCTTGCCGAAACCAAATCGCCGTAGTGAAAGAGCGGCAAAACGGCATAAGGAATGGAGACCTGCATCCGGTCATGGCGCACCGAAAAAGAATAATCAAATTCTCCGTCTACGTTCTTATACGTACTGCTCTCCGGACCGGACTGAACGGCCAGAGGGGCACCGTTCGGTTCCTGATACAATTGAATGTTGATATTGCGATGGCGTCTCAGCTTGCGGATCAGATTCTCAGGCGCTACCTGCAGATCGAATGTGACTCCCGATTCAATGTCCGTATTCCCCAAATCGACTTTCAGCATACTGTTTGTTGAATTTTCCATAATGGCTCCTCTTCGTGATCATAGCATTAAGGTAACAGGCAATCTCTCTCTACTTCCCAACCTTGCATGGTAAAACCTTTTCCCCCGTCAAGGGCTGAGATTGCAGCAAAAAACTAGGCACAGCCATCTTTGCGGAACGCTTTCGGGCAGTCCGGACATTTCCGTCATTAATTGATCATTTGTGGTGCGCACAATCATCAATCATCACACGTCAGTTTCCGCTAAAATGACGCAGGCCTTTCTCCTTTTTATATTAGTTGAACGCAAAAAGTGAATCAAGCTGTTTTTCGCAAATTTCAGTATATAGGCATTCATTACCATTTCAGCTTTTTTTATCCTGAATAGGTATTTCGTCGCAAAAGTGCGCTGCGGCCGTTTTCTATTTCAGGTAATCCCTGATCACTCTCCAGGTTTCGACCTTTTCTTCAAACGATTTCGTGTAGCGCCCGGGTACGGGACTTGACGAAGGGAGCTGAATATAATCGACATCCTGAATCGAAGTAAAACCGATATATTTTTTAAATACCGAACGGGACTTGCCGCCGTTAAATGCGATAAGCCTGATGCCCGGATGCATTTTTAATAAACCGGCTATATCGTTGGGCTCTTCTGCCTTTATCGCTGAATCCAGGCTTCCCTTTCGCATGCACTGTCTGATCGAATCCCAGAGAGCGATCCGATGCTTTTTCAGAAATGCCAGTTTATCCACGTAATTATTTTTTTGCGCCGCTCCAAAAAGCACGAAGAGTATCGCCCAGAAGTGATTTCTCTGATTAGCATAGTATTGTTGCTTCATTAATGAAATCCGGCCCGGAATCGATCCGAGAATCAGTACCCGCGAATCCGGATCGATGACTGGCGCCAGCGAAAAGATCGTTTGCTCTGTCGTTTGCACAGGACGCTCCATTTTCCGCAATCAGCTTCCTTTTTTTATTTAAATCTGTCGATAAAATGCCGGCCTTTGCTGACATGCCTGTCTGAATCAATGCCCATGCCGTACCGACACCTTATCCTCTGCAGTTTCCGCGGTTTCGTGACGGACCGCGAGCCGGAAGCGGCGGCTCGATCAACGATCCATTCGCCGCAATCAAATGATATCTATATTCTATATGCATCGGCCGGTCCCGGCAAACGATCTGAGCCCGGGAAAAAGACAGATTCTTTTCCAAGTTATAAAAAAAGCCGGCGATCATGGCGCCGGGTCTTCACAAACATATATATTTTCTGAAAAAATGCCGAAATCCGGCTGCCGGATTAAACGCTGAGGTCCCGCTTTCGGTAAAAGAAATAGGTCAATGCGGAAAAGACGGCCACAAGCAAAAGCGACGGAATGATGATGCCGATGCCGAGACCGCTGCCCGCCGCCAGATCTTTATAGCTGAAATATTTAAAGGGCGACAGCAGGTTGAGAAAGTTCAGCCTGTCGGTCAGATCGGTTATTTTCGAAACCACGAATGATACCAGCAGTACGGCGGCGGAAAGCGAACCTGATGCCTTCGGATTCCTGATGAATGCCGCCAGCGCTGCGCCGAGTGACAGAAAAATCAGCTGGACGATAAACATGCTGACCATGAAGCGGACAATTTCGCCGGAAATGTCCGCCCCCTTATTATAAGCGGCGACCATGAAAACGGATGAGACCAATGTAACGATATTCAATACGAATATGTTGACCAGGGCGGCAAACAGTTTGGCGGTGACGATACTTGTTCGTGACAGCGGCTTGACAATCAAAAACTCGGTCGTCTTGTCACGCTCTTCTTTGGCGATGATGCCGGCACCGAGCAGAACGGCGTGGATGGCGACCGTGAGCTCAATATAAAGGAACAGCATCGCAAAGTATCCGCTCATTTTCGTCACATCAAATGAACCGATCCCGATCAGCGCCTTAAGTGAATACGGCATACTATTGAAGAGTGCATTATTCTGTCCGTTTGAAGAATAGGCGGTATATTTGCTCATGCCGCTTAAAACACCTAAGACCATGCAGATGCTCCATATAATCAAGGCTTTTCTGTTCGCCTTCAGTTCTCTCAAAAAAATATTCATCATCAGACCTCCTCTTATGCCCCGCGAACCGTTCAGCTCACGGCGTGAACATCTTTCTTCACGTAAATGAAATAGCTGATAGCTATCGCCGCAGCAACGATAGCCGCACCGGTAATCAGATAAGACGGCTCATAGCCGGCGTGCTTGATAATGTAGGTCATATCAAAATATTTAAAAGGAGAAATAAAACGGGCCGCCGTATTATCCTTGCCGACAGCTATAATCGCGCCGATCATATAAAGTCCGAAAACGACGCCGAGCGAAAGCGGAAGTACAGATTTCAGTTTGGCAAAAAAAACCGAGACAGCGACTCCGATTGCCAGGAATATAAGCTGAATGAAAAACAGGGTCAGATTGATCAGGAAAAAGACCTGGCCGCTGTAATCCGCCGTTTTCACAATCGACGCCATCAGAGACACGGCAAGATAGTAGACGAGATCGGTCGCCGCAATCATCGTCAGTGCAGCCAGCAGTTTGGCGTTGACGATGGCCGCGCGCGAGACGGGTTTAACCAGAAGAAAGTCTGCCGTCCGTTCCCGCACTTCTTTTGAGAGGACGGAAGCGCCTAGATTCATCGCTTGAATGGCCCCGCACAGTGTGACAAATGAAAAAATCATCGAATAAAAGCCGAGAAGCGAGGTAATGTTGTCAATCGAGATCCCGAGCGCCGCCCGCACCGGCTCGGGATAGCCGCCCAGCAGCCTTTTAAATCCCGCTGCATCGCTCACAATGCCGCGGTATACTGAAAAATAGAGTGCGGCCAGCGCGATCATGGCGCATGTCCAGATCAGCGTTGATCTTCTCATTGATTTCAGCTCATGCAGATACATATTCATACCGTTCCGCCCTCCTTTTCATAATAATGAAGGAAGATCTCCTCCAGATCGGGCTCTTCGATCGACAGGTCGGTAATGTCGGTCTGCGAAAGCTTTCTGACGATTGTGTTGACATCGCCCTTGAATAAAAAATTCACTGCATGATCTTTAAATTCCAGTTTGCTGACGCCCGGGATCTCAAAAAACGATCGGTCAACGGCCTCAGGCGTTTCAATCCGGATCTTTTTGTAGTTGTTCTTCCTCAGATTGCTCATTTTTTCAAGCCGGATAATCCTGCCCTCTTTAATGAGCGCAACGCGATTGCACAGGCGCTGCACCTCTCCGAGAATATGCGAGGAAAAGAATATCGTCGCGCCTTTTTTATTTTCGTCCCTGATCAGTTCAAAGAATTTCTGCTGCATCAGCGGATCGAGCCCGCTTGTCGGTTCATCGAGTATAATCAGTTTGGGATCGTGAAGCAATCCCTGTACAATACCGACCTTCTTTCTGTTGCCGAACGAAAGGTCGTCGATCTTTTTTTTCAAATCAAGATCCATGATTTCGGCAAGCTCGCGGATCCTTTTTTCACAATCCTTCTTATAAAAGCTTGCTGAATAGTTGAGCAGATCGATAACCCGCATATGATCGTAGTAAAACACTTCGGACGGCAGATAACCGACGTCCTTTTTCACTTCGGGATGCTCGATACAGCTCTTTCCGAAAATCGCCGCACTGCCGCTTGTCGGATGAATCAGCCCGAGCAGCGTCCGGATCGATGTCGATTTACCCGCTCCGTTCGGCCCGATAAATCCGAAAATGTCCCCTTCCTCAACTTTAAAGTTAACATCAATAATCCCTCTCGACTTGCCGTAGTTCTTGGTCAGGTTTTTGAACTCGATAGCGCTCATGTTCCTTCCTCCCGGACAATCATTTATAGAAAGCATTTTTCAGAATAGCGATATACGTATCGTACTCAGTTATGAACTTCTGAATATCAAGGTCACGTTTATAATCCGGATCCCGCTTCATCTGTTCGAGTACACGGTTGCCAAAGCCCTGGCCGACCCACATGATGATTTCCGTCACATGGCGTACATCCAGTCCTTCTTTCAATTTTGAGACGTCAATATTGGCAAACAGCCTGCTGTAGCCCTCCCGAGCAATAGCTTTGAACTTATCCTCAAGCTCCGGCTTGATCTCAAAGCTGTCGTCTACCATCGAAGTAAGGATAAAATTGTACAAATCCGGATGTTTCTGAATCAGCTCGATTTTAAGCAGTGCGGCCTGTCTAAGCTTTTTGATCAGATCGGTCTCACTGAAATCGATTTTGCTGTAAAAATCATTCAAGAAAAGATTCATCGAATAATCATAAAGGAACAGAAACAGCTTTTTCTTACTGCCGAAATAATGGAAGAGCAGTCCCTTGGAGATGTTCGCTCTTTTCACGATCTCGTTTGTCGAGGCGTTCTTATACCCCCTTTCCGAGAACTCCGCCAGCGCAGCATTAATAATGCGCGTCTGTTTCTCAGGCTCCAGGCTCAGAAATTTTTGAATCAACCGATCACCTTCTCATTGCCAGGTTATTGACCATCTTGGTCAACTAAAGTATATAGTTATTGACCGGATCAGTCAATATTGCAAATACTTGACATTTTTCTGCTGCTGCACGTTGGCCGGCCGATTCGGGCTGAGCGAGCTATCGGCCGATTCGGGCCTTCTTCCGGCCGAATTCAGTGCTCTTCCGGCCGAATTCAGTGCTCTTCCGGCCGAATTCAGTGCTCTTCCGGCCGAATTCAGTGCTCTTCCGGCCGATTCGGGCGCCCTTCCGGCCGGCCCGCCTCCATTTACCGAATCGGGGAAACGTGCAGAAATCAAGATTAAAGGAAGAAATCCTGCTCATACTAACGTCTGGAGGTGTGCCGAATTCATGATGAATCTATGGATGTCCGTTCTTTTCCTCTTGTTCTCTGCTCAAACCGCCCAGCCTCAAGACGGCTTAACCATCACCAGACAGGGAAAAACCGTTGCTTTTGTCAATCGTACTGATTTTGCATCGTCCATTCCCGGCACGCCGATCATTGACAGCCGAAAGTTCAACCAATTTATCAGTAAAATTGATCAGCAAGTCCGCCAGAATCCTGTGAACCAAAACACTTAGCGAGCAAGGAGATATTATCCAGGGAAAGACCGGTCACAAATTATACAGACAGACGTTTGAAGATCAGTTTAATGCTTATTTTTACGGGTACGGGCCTTCTACAATAGAAACGCCCCTGCTGGATACTTATCCGAAAGTAGACGGCGAACTGCTGGCTAACATCCGGGTAAAAAAAATCGGCCGGTATGCGACCTATTTTAATGCAGGTAATGAAAATCGAACGCACAATATTTCACTCGCGGCAAAAGCCATTGACAATCACGTTATTTTCCCGGGTGAAACCTTTTCATTCAATAAAGTGGTCGGAAAAAGAACTGCCGGCAAAGGATACATGAGCGCTCCGATCATTGTCAAAGGCGAGTTTTCCGAAGATATCGGGGGAGGCATCTGCCAGGTCTCATCAACCTTGTTTAATGCCGCCGACAACGCGGGTCTCAGCATTGTGGAACGATATTCCCACAGCAGGAGTGTGCCTTATGTCCCCCCCGGACGTGATGCAACAGTCAGCTGGTACGGGCCGGATCTGCGTTTTCAAAATAAATATAATCAGCCGATCCTGATCCGCGCAAAACAATACGGGGGGAGTATAGCCGTCGCCCTCTACTCTTCCGACGTGATTAATACCGAGCCGCGAAAAATTCCCGATGCTTCATCCCATCTTCCCGAAGAAATCAAAAAAGAACCGGCCGTCCAGTCTTCCGGTCCGTTCAGCCATGAAAAATCACTGTATCCTTAGACACGACTTTTTTTACTGACGCCTCTCAAAACATCCCGATGAAAATCGGTTTTAAAGCAGAAGCCTGCCGTCAAGCACTGGAACGGCTGCCAGAAGCCTTTTTTAGATTAATGAAAAAGCATCTGCACAAGGCCGGCCAAAGTCAGGGCAATCAATAAAGCGACCATGGACCAGCCCCAGATTCTGCCGAATGTTCCGGTTTTGTACTCCCCCATGAGCGTTTGATCATTCGTCATTAAGACCATGAATATGAGCAGGGGCAGCATCAGAATACCGCCGATAACCTGTGCGACGATCGAAAAATAATTCAAAGGCAAATGAGGAACTAAAATGGCGAAGGCGGCAAAAACAAGACTGCCGATATAAACCGCGTAAAATTTCGGCGCTTCCGAGATTTTGTCATTAAGACTTTTAGACCAGCCGAATAATTCCGCAATACTCCAGGAAGATGAGAGGGAAACCGTTATTGAGGCAAGAAAACCGGCGTTAAAAAGCCCTATGCCGAACAGAACAGCCGGCCAGCGCCCTATACGATCATCGAACGCTCTGATCAGATCTGCCGGACCGGCAGCGCCGATATTCTGAATGTGGCCGAAGAGCGCTGCACCCGCAATAATAGCACCGGCCGCAACGACAGCCTGAAGAACCGTCCCTAAAGCGGAATCCAGCCTTCCAAGATGCAGTTCCTCCGATGTGACCCCTTTATCAATCGTTCCGCTCCCCTGGAAAAAAATCATCCAGGGAGCAACTGCGTTTCCGACGGTTGCGATCAGATACCAGACTACTGCGGCATGCAGCGATGCCGGGATATCCCAGGCAGCAAAGGCGTGGCCTATGGCAGCCGGGTCCGGATGCGTCATAACCGCAACCACTAAGAAAACAACATTAAGCGCGGCCACGAACAGAACCACTCGTTCTTTCGTCCAATATCCGGTAAAAAGTACAAAAACGACGACAAGCAGCAAACACAGGGCGGAGCCCAGCCACAGAGGCAGACCTAATAATACCAGTCCTGCAGTCATTCCGATAAATTCCGTAATCAATATCAGCAGATTTTCAAAGGCGAGGGTTGAAATGAGATAGTAGCCCCAGAACCGGCCGTAATGCTGCAGAACCAGTCTTGAGAATCCCACTCGCGTGACAGCTCCGAGACGCATGCTCATCTCTTGAATCGTAAAGGTCAGGGGAGCGAGGCAGAGTACAAGAGGGACAAACAGCCCGACTCCGAAGACTGCTCCGGTAACCGTGTAGGAAATCACTCCGCCTGCATCGTTATCTGCCATGGCGGAAATTAAACCCGGGCCCATAAGCGCCCAGAGCAGCCATAGAGATCGTCTCCATCCCTTCTTGCGGCCGGAAACCATTTCATGAAATTTAGGCCGGCCGGCATCCGGTAAGGCGGCCGCCGCTTTGACTTTATTCATTAATTTCACATCCCCAGGACTTTATAAGCTTTTGAACAGTCTATTCCGGGGTGTTGAAGAATGTGAATAATCGTCAATAGATGTTGAGAAAAAAGAAACAGTTTTCAACATCTTCTCAGCCATAAAACCGTTCGCTAAAGACCGGCATCCGCGGGCCGGTCGGCTGAAGAAAGACGGTCCAGCACAATTTTCACAGCGATTGCATCGTCCAAATAACCGATTGGAAACGCATAATCGGGTATGATGTCTGCCGATAAAATAAAGTATAAGAGGACACTTCCAAGTATGGCATGCTCATCCAAAGAAGTATTTTCATCACAAAATTTATCAAACATCTGTTTCAGTTGTTCTATAAAGGGACCGGCGCCATTGACCTGCTCCACTTTCGAGCGAAAACCATCATGAATGATCCGATTTCCTTCAGCCGTCAGCGCATATTTTTCATATTTTTCCAGCTCCCGGCGAACGCGGTCGGCCGTAAATTGTTGATCAAACAGGTCGGACGATTCAAGGATATCCTGAATGGAATCAAGCGAATGATACATATCGCTGGAATGCCGAACCGCTTTCGGAACATTGCCGACACTGGCGTTCACCAGTTCTTCCAACGGAACGTGCAGATGCCGGGAAAACTGTTTTAAGTGGCTCAGCTTTGCCTGCTGTTTCCCATTGATAATTCGGGAAATCGTCGCCGGATCGATTCCCGACAGTCTGCTTAACTTGCGCATCGACAGCCCGCGTTTCTCAAGCAAGGATTTTAGAAGCAGGCCGATATTTGCACCTGACATGGAACATCCATCCTCCCTTACTCTCATTGTTAATAGATTAACCTATGCAGGAAATCCGATTTTGTTTCTCTCTCGGGAACAGACACGTTTATCCATATCATTTTTTTTATATAAAATGTATACATGAAAATGATTCAGGTATGTCTCATATTATTGCTGTTATAGAGCTAAATTGAGATTGAGTTAAAGATCCTAACGCGTTGCCTATGAAATGATCTACATATAAAATATGGGCGCTAGTCAATCGGAAAGTGATATTTTCTATAATTTCCCATTTTACCATATGCCGGAACGCGGAGAGAGGAATCGGGGAACCATTTGTTTCCTTCTTCGTTAGTGGAAGATTGCCATCCTTCTTAATCAGGATACATTTATTTTTAATTCTTTTGTTCCTCTTTCAAAAAAAATACCGCGCGGCTGAACAGTCGCGCGCAAGGTGTCTCTGATTTATCTCTGATTTCTAATATAAGCCATTGGAAAGAACAATTATCAAACACTAGCCGATCGGATTAATGATCGGAAAACTTCCGCGACATGTTCCGGCGTGAAGCCGTACTCCGCCGTCACGCGGCTGCCCGGCGCCGACGCGCCGAAGCGGCCGA
>NZ_JAUUBW010000030.1:0-51831 GCF_036598985.1 Sporolactobacillus sp. KGMB 08714 | reverse complement strand
GCGTCTGGAAGTGGGCCCGGACGGCCTCCGGGACAAAGAACGGCTCATGGTGCCAGCCGTACGCCTCTTTGGCCGCCTGCGCCTCTTCGGCTCCGAGCGGACTGCCGTGCACCTGGTTCGTGCCGGCAACGTGCGGCGCCCCGTAGCCGATCGTCGTCCGCACCTCGATCAGCGTCGGCCGGTTCTCCTCGGCGACTGCCGCATCGAGCGCCTGTTTCACTGCCTCCACCTCATTGCCGTCCTCGACGAGCAGCGTCTGCCACCCGTAGGCGTCAAAGCGCGGACGGACGTGCTCCGTAAACGACATAGCCAGCTTCCCGTCCAGCGATATCTGGTTCGAGTCATAGAGGACGATCAGGCGGCCGAGCTTCAGCCGGCCGGCCAGCGACGCCGCCTCGGACGAGACGCCTTCCATCAGGTCGCCGTCGCCGCAGAGCGCGTAGGTCCGGTGGCTGATGACCTCATAGCCGTCCCGGTTGTACGTCGCTGCCAGATGCGCCTCGGCCATCGCCATCCCGACGGCCATCGCGATCCCCTGCCCGAGCGGGCCGGTCGTCGCCTCCACGCCGGCCGTGTGTCCGTATTCCGGATGGCCCGGCGTCCGGCTGCCCCACTGGCGGAACTGCTTCAGTTCCTCAAGCGGCAGCCCGTAGCCGAACAGGTGCAGCAGGCTGTAGAGCAGCATCGAGCCGTGGCCTGCCGACAGGACGAAGCGGTCGCGGTTGAACCAGTCCGGATGGGCTGGGTTATGGTTCATCACTTTCGCCCAAAGGGTATAGGCCATCGGCGCCGCCCCCATCGGCAGCCCCGGATGGCCGGAATTCGCTTTCTCGATCGCGTCGATCGACAGCGTGCGAATCGTATCAATGGATAATTGTTCAATCTGTGTGGTCATACATCTGCATCTCCTTTAAACAGTCGTCCATCAGTCGTCGGATGGACCCTTTCCGACAAACGGCCGGTCCATCCATCATGACCGTTTATCGTGCAAAAACGAAGTTCACGTCCCGTAGCCCGTTTTACCGGCCCATTCGGCGGGCGTTCATTCCGTTAAAATGGAAAAACCCAGTTTCTTAATATCCTGATTAAAGCCGATCACCGTGTCCAGCGATAACTGTTCCGGCGTCTTGCCGACCTGCTTCAGCTTTTCAATGACGGCGGGCGGGCAGGTGATGATGTCCACCCCGAGCCGGTCGGCCTCATAGACGTTGAACACTTCCCGGGTGCTGGCCCAAAGCAGCTTCGCTCCCTTTTTCGTCCGGCAGATCCCGACGGCTTTCTTCATATAAGGAATCGGGTCCGCCCCCGAGTCGGCGATCCGCCCGGCAAAGACGGAGACAATATTTTCAACGTCCGGATTGAGCGCCGCGACCGTCTCTTCCACCTGTTTCGTCGTGAAGATCGCCGTCACGTTGAGCGAATAGCCTTGGTCCTCCAGCTTCTGAATCAGCGGCACGGACGATTCGCCCTTCGTATTCGTAATCGGGATTTTGATGAAGACGTTTTTCCCCAGTGCCTGGATTTTTTCCGCTTCTTTCTCCATCGTTGCGAAGTCATCGGCGAACACTTCGAAGGAAAGCGGGAGATCCGGGATCGCCCGAACCACTTTCGCGGCGAACGCGACATAGTCCGTCACGCCGGCTTTCTTCATTAAACTCGGGTTGGTTGTGAATCCGGAGACAAAACCGGTCCGGTAAGCAGCCAGCATATCGCTGATGACGGCCCCATCCGCATAAATTTTCACCTTAACATTTAAATGGCTCATCTGTTGATCGCTCCTTTTTATAATCCATCACCATAATCCATCACCAAATGCTCTGGCACTTCTTTATCTTTAAAATAATATTTCTTATCATGCTCACTCACCTGACGGATCACACGGCAGGGATTGCCGACCGCGACACAATTGTCAGGTATGTCTCTAGTCACAACACTTCCGGCTCCGATCACCGCATGATCGCCGATCGTCACCCCCGGCAGAACAGACGCATTCGCACCGATCCAGACATTGTTGCCGATAACGACCGGAGCGGTATATTCCTGTTTATTCAATCTCAATTCAGGATCGATACAGTGCCCGGCTGTATAGATTCCAACATTCGGTGCCAGCAGAACATTGTCGCCAATGATAATTTTATTGGCATCCAATAAAGTGCAGTTATTGTTGCAGAAAAAGTTCTCGCCGATTTCAACATTAAATCCATAATCGCAATGAAAGAGAATTTCAACGAAAAACTTTTCCCCTGTTTTGCCGAACAATTTTTTAATAATCCGCGTTCTCTTTTCCATATCGCGCGGCCGGCAATGATTGTACTCATATAAGAGATCGCGCGCTTGGAATCTAATTTTCAATAAATCCTCTGTCTGATGATACAATCTTCCCGCCAGCATATTCTCCAGCTGATCAGACATAGAACGCCCCTTTCGATCATAAAAAGATACGCTTAAATTCCGCCGAACTATTTTTCGTTCAACGGAATTTAAACATCACTGCTTCTTAGCATTATCAAAGACTGGCATCTGCGGAGCATTCAAGCCGGATGAGAATCCGGACAGGCTTTTATCTCTTTTTCCGATCCATTCCACTTGACCGGTCAGACATAGGCTGCTGAACCCAGGATCAGCTGCTCTCTGCCAATGCTTTCCGGATCCTCAAATGCCGAATCCGGCACGGACCGGACCGTTCATGGAGTCAACCCAGCTGAAGGAGCCATCGTCCATGCAGAGTCCTCCTTTGATGTTAATCAGCAATTATTTAATATTAATAAATTCAAGATCTGCCAGCTTGGCAAAGTCTTCAATCTGATCGGCAGTTACATTTAAAGTGAACACGGTATGGTGGCCGCCGCCATTTTCAATCCACTGATGCACGCCTTCGTAGAATCCGGCTTTCGGAGTCCAGATCTGACGGGCAACCGGAAGATGGGGCGCCGCTTCTTCAGGTTTCTTTCCCTGGACTTCGTACATAACCAGTCGATGATGGTCGCCGAAGTCGGAAATGGTCAGATCAATGGCGTCGCCTTCCGATCCGTCAAAGACAAGTCTTGCCGGATCCTCTTTATCACCGATGCCAAGCGGATGGACTTCCACTCTCGGCTTCGACTGTGCCAGAGTCGGATCGACTTCCAGCATGTGTGAACCAAGGATTTCTTCATGGCCTTCGACCAGGTCGTAAGTATAGTCCTCCATGAACCCGGTGCCCTTATTGTGTGCCAGAATCTTAATCAGCCGATCCAGAGCCGCTGTCTTCCAGTCGCCTTCTCCGGCAAATCCGTATCCTTCTTCATTGAGCCTCTGAACCGCCATTCCCGGTAATTGTTTCATGCCCCACAGATCTTCGAAGTTGGTGGTAAACGCGCTGTAGCCGCCCCGTTCCAGGAACTTTCTCAGTGCAATTTCTTCTCTGATCTGTTCTTTCACATGATCTTCGAAAAACTGCGGATCATTGTCGCCGACAACGAATTCATATTTTCCCTGGCATTCTTTATAAGTTCTGTCAATTTCCGCGTCGGTCACTTTTTTCATCTCGGCAACCAGGTCGCCGATGCCATAATAGTCGACTGTCCAGCCTAATTGAATCTGCGCTTCGATCTTGTCTCCCTCAGTAACGGCGACATTGCGCATGTTGTCGCCAAAGCGGGCCACTTTGATATTAAAGCTTTCATTATAGGCGACCGCGACATCCATCCACTTGCTGATCTGATTCTGAACGCGCTTATCTTTCCAGTGCCCGACCACAATTTTGTTGTTTTTCCTCAGGCGTGCATTGATAAATCCGTATTCCCGGTCGCCGTGGGCACTCTGGTTCAGGTTCATATAATCCATATCAATCGTCTTCCACGGAATCGTGTTTAAAAATTGCGTCGCCAGGTGCAGCAGCGGTTTCTGCAGCAGTTTGGTTCCCCTGATCCAGTTTTTCGCCGGTGAGAAGGTGTGCATCCAGGTTATCACACCGGCGACCTTGTCCTGATAGTTCACTTCTTTCATAACCTGAGTGATGCTGTCGGCGGTTGTCGCCACTGTTTTAAAAACGATTGGATAAGGCAGATGGCCGTTCTTATTCAGCTCATCAATAATTTTCACCGTATCTGCTTTAACTGCGTCCAATGCTTCTTTGCCGTACAAATGCTGGCTGCCGACCACAAACCAGAATTCATAATCATTTGTCTTTAACATTTAAACGACCTCCCTATAAAAATTTATCTATGATTTATCTGACCATAGTAAGCGTTTTTGCCATGCTTTCTCAGGAAATGTTTGTCAAGAAGATAGCGATCCATGTCAATCTGATGCGGATTCAGCTGCAGCGAATGATAGGTCATCTTAGCGACCTCTTCCAGAACGACCGCATTGTGCACGGCCTCGGCAGCGGATTTTCCCCAGGTAAACGGCCCATGGTCATTGACCAGCACAGCCGGGACCTGATCCGGATCAATCTGACGTTTCTCAAAGGTTTCGACAATGACATCCCCGGTCTGTTTTTCATACTCGGTAACGACTTCCTCTTCTTTCATGGTTCTCGAAACCGGAACCGGCCCGTAAAACGTATCGGCATGGGTCGTCCCTGCTGCCGGAATATCAAGACCTGCCTGAGCAAATGAAACGGCCCAGGGAGAATGCGTATGAACAATTCCGTTAATGTTGGGGAAATGATTATAGAGCACACGATGTGTCGGCGTATCGCTTGACGGGTTCAGGTCGCCTTCCACGACATTCCCGTCCAGATCGACAACGACCATCTTTTCCGGCGACAGTTTGTCATAATCGACACCGCTCGGCTTAATAACAAATAATTTTTTTTCACGGTCGATTCCGCTCACGTTCCCCCAAGTAAAGGTGACCAGATTATATTTGGGCAGCAGCATGTTCGCTTCATAAACTTCTTTTTTCAATGCTTCTAACATCATTCGATCAGTCCTTTGATGTTGATTGATTCATCAGGATTTTCAACCTTCATCGCATCATTCATGCTTTATTTCAAAGCAGCCGCGTTTTTTTTAAACTTTTCATACAATTCCGGATCAGCCGTCTCGATGAAAATTTCTCCGCCGGGCCCGCTGGCCAAAGCAAAAAGCCCGGCGATATTTGTCCATCACCCGCAATCACCCCATCCGTATCACCGTATCATCCTTAACAGCCGAAAAAATGGCCGTTTGATAAGCCCGCAGGAACGGCCCGGGGCGGCAAGGATTCAAAATAACGTCACCCGTCTGTTCTTATGCCTGTTCACCTCCACTGATTAACCGCTTACAAAAAGAATACTATATCAATTGTCCGTATAAGTCAACAAAAATTATATTTATATGCATAAGTAATAGCTGCTTTCCTGCCGGGAGTCCTTACCCGCGGACCGGAAATCCCGTCCATAAAAGATTAGTGCGCTGCAATGCCTGCTGACTCTTCTTCGGCCAGCAAAAAAACCGTTCGCATTTTCAGCTGCCAATTAAAAGCCGACGACCCATTACTATTCAAATATGCTACTGCCGATCCGAATAACTGACTTAAAAATTTTTTGTGCAAATGATCATTTATACGAATAAATATATTTATTGTTGATTTATTAGTATAAATATGCTAGCATGTAATTGCTGATTGGAAGCGCTTTTATTATCTGATCCGATGTGAATGATGAACAAAAGGAGGGTGGCAAAAAGTTATCAATGCCTTTAGAAAAGGATTTTTATATGATTTAATTTTTAAAATCCAAGGAGGAAATCTTAATGGCTGATGAAAAGAAAATACCGAGCGCCTTCATTTATTTTTTCGGCGCTTTCGGCGGCATTCTTTTTGGTTATGACATTGGCGTGATGACCGGGGCTTTACCATTTCTCGAACATGATTGGAACCTTCAGAACAGTGCCGGCGTAATTGGCTGGATTACCTCTGCAGTAATGTTCGGTGCCATTTTCGGAGGCGCCCTGGCCGGACAACTTTCCGACCGTTTAGGACGGCGCAAAATGATTTTAATCTCGGCTCTGGTTTTTACAGTTGGATCCATTTTATCAGGAATAGCCCCTAATGACGGGCAGTATTATTTGATCGGTGTCCGTATTTTACTGGGCCTGGCTGTCGGTGCAGCTTCTGCGCTGGTTCCCGCCTATATGTCGGAAATGGCGCCTGCACGTTTGCGCGGCCGTTTATCGGGCATTAACCAGACAATGATCGTTTCCGGAATGCTGCTTTCGTACATTGTCGACTTTTTATTGAAAAATCTGCCGGAAACAATCGCCTGGCGGTTAATGCTTAGTCTGGCAGCCGTACCTGCATTGATTTTATTTTTCGGCGTGCTGCGGCTGCCTGAATCCCCGCGCTTTTTAATAAAGAACAATAAAATCGATGAGGCACGCAAAGTGTTAGGCTACCTTCGCTCTAAAAAAGAGGCCATTGATTCTGAAGTCAAGCAGATTCAAGAAACGGCCAGTGAAGAAAAGAAGGCCAATCAAAAGGCATCATGGGGTACATTATTCAGCCCTAAATACCGTTATTTAGTCATTGCCGGAGTAGGCGTAGCGGCCTTTCAGCAATTCCAGGGCGCTAACGCAATCTTTTATTACATCCCTTTGATTGTCCAAAAAGCAACCGGACAGGCGGCCAGTTCAGAGCTGATGTGGCCAATTATTCAGGGAGTTATCCTTGTACTCGGTTCATTGCTGTTCCTGGTTATTGCCGATAAGTTCAATCGCCGTGCCTTGTTAACCATGGCCGGAACGGTTATGGGCCTGTCTTTCATTTTACCGGCCATTATAAATTTAATCGTCCCGCATGCAAATCCGATGATGATCGTTGTTTTCCTGTGCATCTATGTCGCATTTTATTCATTCACATGGGCTCCTCTGACTTGGGTGATCGTCGGTGAAATTTTCCCGCTGGTTATTCGCGGACGTGCGTCGGGACTCGCTTCATCCTTTAACTGGATCGGCTCTTTCTTAGTCGGGCTGCTGTTTCCAATCATGACTGCGACGATGTCTCAGGAAGCGGTTTTTGCGATTTTCGGTGTGATTTGCTTACTCGGCGTTTTATTTATCCGGACACGTGTCCCCGAAACGCGCGGACATACTCTGGAAGAAATTGAGGAAATCGGAGAAAAAGATGCGAAATTAAAAGCAGGAAATACTTTTTAACAGATTTATATAGATTTATAAGGTTCGGAGGTAAAGCAAATGAACTTAGTTGAAACTTCTAAGGCCATTCAGCAGGGAAATGTCTCATTGGGCATCGAATTAGGGTCAACCCGCATTAAGGCCGTATTGGTAACAGACGACTTTAATACCATTGCTTCCGGAAGCTACGTCTGGGAGAATCAATTCGAGAATGAAATTTGGACCTACTCATTAGATGAAGCCTGGAAGGGCATTCAAAGAAGCTATAAGCAAATCGCAGCAGAAATTCAAGGAAAGTATCACACGAATTTAACAAAAATCAGCGCGATCGGTGTAAGCGCTATGATGCATGGATATCTGGCTTTTTCAAAGAAGGATACTTTACTGGTTCCCTTTCGGACCTGGCGCAACAACATCACCGGGCAGGCCGCTGATGAACTGACTGAACTGTTTCACTTTAATATTCCGCAGCGATGGAGTATCGCCCATCTTTATCAGGCCATATTAAATCAAGAACCGCATGTGAAAGACATTCATTTTATAACGACCCTGGCCGGCTATGTACACTGGAAATTATCCGGAGAAAAGGTTCTGGGAATCGGGGATGCTTCCGGTGTTTTCCCAATCGATGAAGCTGCCGGAACTTATGCTGAAGATTTGCTCGATAAGTTCGAAAGCCTTGAAAATGTGGCATCTTATCAATGGGCGATCCGGGATATCCTGCCTAAAGTTTTAAAAGCCGGCAATCATGCGGGAACATTGACCCGGGAAGGAGCCGAATTGCTGGACGTCAGTGGGAATCTTCAGGAAGGCAGTTTAATGGCTCCGCCAGAAGGCGATGCCGGGACCGGTATGGTCAGTACCAATAGCGTCCGTAAACGGACAGGAAATATATCCGTCGGAACGTCTGCTTTTTCAATGGTTGTGCTTAATCAGCCATTAAAAAAGGTGCATCGGGATATCGATATCGTGACCACGCCCAATGGAGCGCCGGTCGCGATGGTCCATATTAACAATTGCTCGTCTGATATTAATGCATGGGCAAATGTTTTTAAAGAATTTGCCGAACGCCTCGGCATCGATTTGAAAGCGGACCGTTTATATGAGACATTATTTTTGGTCACTACGAAAGCGGATCCTGATGCGGGCGGGTTAACGAATTACAGCTATTTATCGGGTGAAAATATAACGAAAATGCCCGCCGGGCGGCCGCTTTTTCTCAGAGTTCCCGACAGTTCGTTTACACTGGCAAACTTTGTCCAGACTCAAATCTATGCTGCATTTGCGCCGCTTAAAATCGGAATGGATATTTTGAAAAATGAGGAACACATAAAAACAGACGTGATGATTGCTCAGGGCGGCCTATTCAAAACGCCGGTCATCGGCCAGCAGATCCTGGCCAACGCTTTAAATACGCCCATTACCGTTATGAGCACAGCCGGTGAAGGCGGCGCCTGGGGTATGGCTGTATTAGCCGCTTTCGCCAGGCATGGAAATGCTCATCAAAGTTTAGAAGACTTTTTGGATCAGGAAGTTTTCGCCAATCCCGAAAGTATGACCTTAAGCCCGGAGCCTGAAGGGGTTGCCGGATATGAAGCATTTATTAAAAGATATCAGGAAGGCTTACCCATTGAATCTGCGGCAATTAAGTCCATTTCATAACGGAAGCGAACGTGACTGACGGCAGAAAAAGAAACCATCAGTTTATGGTAGGTATGCAGGGCTTCCGGAACTGAATTCAGTGCCCTAACACAACAGCGGCCTTCCGGAATGGAGCGCAGCAAAAGGGTATCATTCTTCGGAAAGCGATCATGAAAAACAGAAATCCGGCGGGACGGCGGAGATACAAGTGAAGCCGCTGAAACAGAACTGAATCTGTCCCATGAGATCTCAATTCATAAGGAATAGGGAATCGATCCCAATACAGTACTGAGCCGGCGAACCGGCTTCAGATGTCAGGCGCCTAGGTTGAAAAGATACAAATAAAACAATAGAAAAAATGAGATAGCGACAAAGCAAAAGTGTTTCTTCAGCATAAATGAGGAAACGCTTTTTGTTTGGACGCCTCAGTTTCTAATCAAACCATTTCCCCTTCATCAATATTCCATGCATTGCGAAGAGTCCGGCCTATCTGCGGAGGGCAGCAGTAGAAACAGTACGGAGATATAAAGGAGGCATCGGCGGAGCAATGATTAATTTAATGATACGGAAAAAAGAGGCCCCCTCTGACAGGCCCTTTCCTTATTCCGAGACACGAAAAGCAACCGATGCAGGCGTTAATTTGAGTCGGAAAGAAGACCATTATACACCAAAAGTCTGTCCGTTATGCGAAAACTCACTGTATCCAATGACCCGGGCCGCAGCAGGTTCACTAAAAAATATTTTCAGCCAGGGAAAAAACTCATGATTTTTTATACGAAGCACTCTTCTTAAGTTCGGAATTTAGGCCGTCTGCTTCTCTCTTCCGAATTATTTTATTGAAGACGCATCCTGGGACGGGCGAATCGTTCTTACAGAGTTCCGTTCGATAATATCGGGTTCATATACTTTCGATGTTACCGGCCTCTTATTCAGCATATCGATAATCATCTTTCCGGCATCCAGTCCCATTTTTTCCTGCGGGTGACGAACGGTCGTTAAGCTTGGTTTGATATATTTCGAGAATCGATAGTCATCGACGCCGACAATGGAGAGATCTTCAGGAATCTTCAAACCCATTTCCTGCACAAAATTGATAACCTGGATCGCCAGTTGATCGTTATAACAAATAATCGCCGTCGGAACAAACTTAGATTGCGTCAGGATGGTGTGCAGCTTTTTAAACAGGTTGATTTTATTTTCTTCCGTCTGATACATCATGATTTCACTCATATTGGAAATCTCAGGATGTTCCTGATAGGCTTTAATGTAACCGTTCATTCGGTGAATGCCCTGTTTATCGTCAACTTTAAAAATGCCGATAATTTGTTTGTGTCCCCGTGCAATTAAATAGTTTGTCATCATTTTTCCGATTTTTACATCGTCCATGACTAAATAGGGAACATCCAGATCATCGTAGACAGCATTGAAAAACAGCATCGGTATCCCCATTGACTTGATGTTATCATAAATGTTTTTATTGGCATTATTTAACGCGCTCTGTGTCGGCTCAACGATTAAGCCGGATAATCCATTCGACAACAAATTCGTCAGGCTCTTGCGCTCTTTCTCAGGATTGTTCTGTGTATTGGCAATCAGAATGGAATAACCGTAATTCGATATAAAATTATCAATTCCCGTGATAATATTCGGAAAAATGTAATCTGATGTATAGGTTGTAATCAGGCCGATTGTTTTATTTCTGATCTCGGTTTTTGGTTTGGATTTCCAGTCATCGACAAAAATTCCTCCCCCCTGAATACGATAAACATAATTCTCTTTCTCCAGTTCATCAATCGCGTGCCTCACTGTGAAACGGCTCACATGATAAATCTCCATCAGTTCCGACTCGGTCGGCAGCTTCTCACCTACTGTGTATTCTTCCGCTAAAATTTTCTCACTGAGATCCTGTTTGATCTGCTCATACTTTTTTGTCATGTTACATTTCCTTTAATTAAATTTATAGATAGTAATAAAACAGTGATTTTAATAATAATACCATACTTCCTCTTTATGAAAAATTCAAAATCGGCCTCTTTTTGCATTCAATGATAGATGATCAGGACATTATCTTCAAACATTTTATTGCATAATATATTTTTTAATTGACATTTATACGTATTAATTATATCATGAAAACGGATTCAAAGAAATAATCAAAGGTCATTCTGGCAGCGGTACACAGATTTTTTCGTTATCCGAACATCATCTCATTTTGGCCCCGGAAGCAAAAAAAGTTCTGGAAAAGGTCGAAAGGTCCCGGATCGCAAGAAAGCGAGAAATCATTTACAAAGAGGGCGGCTTTTTGACGGTGAGACGTTTTTCTGTAAACGGGTTTAGTGAAGAACACTACAGATTATAAGCTGCGAAAGAAGGGCGATCACAGTGGTTACAGTCATTACGCAAGAAGTAGTAAAAAGCGAAGCGGGCAATTTTACAAAATATACGGCCGACAATGGCGACGGGTACGCGTTTTCCTGCATTAATTACGGTGCAGCGCTGACATCGCTGATTATGCCGGACAAATCGGGAGATTGCAGTAATATTCTGCTGCAGTTCACTGATCCTGCTTCACTATATCGTGACCAGACTTACTTTTTCGGTAAAGCGATCGGAAGAGCCGGCGGCCGCATCAAAGACGGCTCTTACCGGCTAAACGGCCGGCAATACCGTCTGCCGCAGAATGAAGGAATGAATACTCTTCACGGCGGGGCCAACGGATTCCACCATGCATGGTGGAATGCCGGCATCACGAAAAACGGCATTGAGTTTTCACGCGGAATCAAACCGGAAGAAGACGGTTTTCCCGGAATACTGAAAACTTCCGTCGTCTACCGATGGGGAGAAAACCATCAGTTTCATATTGAATTCAAAGGATTTGACGATTCGGATGAAACATCTTTATTTAATCCGACCGTTCACAGTTATTTCAATCTTAACCAGGATAAAACGCGCGGACTGGCAAATCATCAACTGGAAATTCATGCAGACCGGGTTGCCGAGCTCGGCGGCGACCTGGTTCCGACCGGCAAACTGCTCCCGGTCGAGAACACGTCCTTCGATTTTCAGCGATCACGGCCATTGGACAAAATGATTGAATCGGTCAGAAAAGACGGTTTTCCGGGATACGATCATCCTTTCCGGGTTTCCGGATCCTTAATCGCAACGCTGAAAAATATCAATAATGGACGCCATGTCGATCTGTATTCCGACCGCAACGGATTAATCATGTATACACTGAATACAATCGCCGGTCCTGAAAACGTTAACGGGGGAACGGATTTGAAGCCTTTTATGGCGGTCGCTCTCGAACCGCAGACATTGCCCGATGCCGTCCATCATCCGGAGTTCGGGGACATCCTTTTACGCCCGCATCAGGAACAATCCTATCACATCGTATACGATTTATCCGTGGATGCCTGACTCGGCCGGCAGTCTCATTAATGGAGCGGCCGAATTCCGTAAGGTCCCATTCGCCGAAGAGAAATTTTTGATAAGAAGAGCAAGGCAGGGAAAAAACTGCTGCCACAGGATACCTTGCCGGTGGCCTGGAGCTCAGCCGGAACGGCAGTTAAAAATCGGGATGAAGACCCATCCCGATTTTTTTCCGGTTTAAGCGATCACGAGGAAAAGCCCGCCTCTGACAGATTAAAGTATAGGGCTAAAAAATGGCCGCTCCCGATGATCAGGGGGCATCAATCAGCGTCCAGGTCAAAAGAGAATGGTATGTCCCCGCATAGGCGTCGCCAGGGGATACATACAGCAGCGGCCCGCTGTCTTTATCCCACGCAATCGTTTTATATCCCTGATCGGACGGATAGGTCGTTCCGCTGACGACTTCGTGACTCTGGCCGTCCCCCAATTGGGCTGTCATCTGGGAAGCATCGCCGGCCCCGCCATAGACGGATAATGTTCCGGCCTGCAGGGAATCGCCCGACGCATTCATAAGCCGGGCGGCACTCACCCAGATCGACCACCGGCCTTCCGCCTCGCCGCGTAAATCCTCTATTTCAATGACCCAGTCGGACGGGTTGGCCCGTGCGATCCACTGCGGTTCCGATGAAATCACGGCTGTTGCGAAGGTCAGCTGACCGGGGACACTTACAAACGACAGTCCTCCGGGAACGATTCGTACGGTAACGGTCCGGGCCGCACGGATACCGTAGCTGTCCGTCGCCTGATAGGTAAGCGGGTAATCTCCCGCCAGCCACAAGTGGCCGCCGCTGTTCACATCGTCCGCCGTTACGGTCACCGTCGCATCCGGAACCGCATCGCCCGTTTCTTCATCGATGACCTTGACCTGCCCCAAGGGATTGAAGGGTTCCCCGTTGTTTCCGACCGGAAGAGTCAGAACATTAGTGCTGTCTGCCGCCGGATCAAGCAAATGAATCCCCAGCTGACGATACCACGTCGGCAGTGAAACAGAAGATGTCTGGTCAAGGAGCGTGCCGGTAAACGTCAATTCTTTGTCAGGGTTCGGCGGCAATTTTGTCACACCCATCTGATCGAGATGAATGGTGAGCGAATGCGACACGTTCAACGTACCGATGAGATTGAGCAGACTGACATAAGCATAGCTCACGGTGAAGGAAATATCCCCCGTACCCGCGTCAATCTGCATGTCATCGCCGCTGACCGTCTGGGTTCCGTAACCGGTTATGATTCCAAGCAGATTAATAAAAGGATATTGATAGGACGCAGATATATTATTCTTGAATGCGGCCGGATCATCCATCAGGTAGCGCAATTCTTCAGGAATAGTGAAATGGACAGTATAGCTCATATTGGACAGATCAAGGATATCGGCTACACGGGCTGTCCCGTCCCAGCGAAGCACGACCGTTCCTCCCGTCAGGTCATTCGGCTGGTGTGTCAGGGAAAGGGGATTCATGGTCACGGGAGAGGCGGCCGCGTCACTGCTGTGTACATTCAGTGTAAAAAAAGAGAGCGCCGTCAGCAGAAAAAGCAAAAGAAATTTCTTCATCTTTTTTCGTCCGTCCTCTTTTCTCCGTTTTTACCCGTTTTTTCTCTGATGTTTGCCAAGCCGGTAGAAAATGATCGCAATCAATACGATGAACAATGCGCCTCCCAGCCATTTGTAAAGGGATGAATAGGCCGGCGAACGATGAGCAGGCACCGTTTCATCTCCCTTAATGACAAAGGTCCTGTCGGCTGTCCAGCTTTTCCCGTTCGCTTCGGCAAAAAGATGGACATCATATTTTCCGGGCCGGAGACTGGCAACATTCTGGATGATCGGCATATCGAAATTTGAATTCGGCGCCATGCGCATATTCTTCTTTGTACCGGACTGTATGATTTTTTTGGACCCTTCTTTCATGACCTGCGTCTTAACGGACAGATCGTGAACAATGACGGCCCTGCTGTTCTGAATGTTCATGGCCGCAATTTCCTGATTGTTCAGCGCATACATTTTGATCGACTTAAAATGAAGGTCGGGCTGAACCGCCGTTCCCTCATTCAGCTTCAGCCCGATAACATAAGCATATTGGTTTTGAATCAGAATGGCCGAATGTTTTTCCGGCTTTGCAGCCTGATCGCTCTTTTCAATGAAATGAATGCCTCCCAATATCACGCCGTTTTGTTTTTCTTCCGGCATCACCAGACGGAGATCAAGCAGCCTGGACTCGCGGCCGTTCAGAGTGACGGCATGCACCGGCTGCACGATCGATGTCAGCGGAAATCTCAGGCTTTCATCCGCTTTTGCATGTTCATCCGTATAATTGATATCCCCGTAAAGAGTAGTCGTTGCATTGATGATCGACGGGATGACCGTCATTTGACGGTCGGAATGATTGTCGATTCTCACCTGAATCGTCTGAGTCTGCTTCGGTTCCATCCTTAAATCAAAATAAGTTTGATTTTTATCGATTTGATTGCTCGGAATGACGGCCGTAACGGAAAAGTTGGTTGAAGCAGCATGGGCAATGTTTCCCGGAACCATACCGATTGCTAGACAGACAATGACAGACAGCCATTTGATCCTTTTCATTTAACGAACGCCTCGTTTATGAAGGATGCCTTTCAGTTTTCCGGTTTTACTGAACCGGAGTATCATTCAAAGTCCAGGTGATCGTCGTTGTATACGTTTCGCCGCTGTATGCTTCACCGGGGTTGATTTTTAAATGGATCTGATTGTCCTCCCAGTTGATCGCCCATGTTCCCATTCCCTGATGCTGATCGGCCTGGGCACCCGCAATTACGACCGGTACGGGATTGCCGTTCGTGTCCGCGGTATCTGCTGTCACCGATTGGGAAACCGTCGGCGGCAGCGAGACACTTCCATTCCCATTGAGATTCTGGGCCTGATCAATGACAATATTGCCTCCGTCCAATGTTTTTCCGGACGGGGTCTGCAGTTTAGGAGCCTGTACAGTGACTTCCCAGCCGGCGCCCGTTCCCCGGTTATCCGTTACCGTCAAAGTCGGATTGCTTCCCGGGTTAAGCGTGTCATCCTGCGGCTGTGAGGAAAGTGTCTGCGTCCCGAAATTAAAGGCGTCCGGTACCTTGTCCAATCTTAGCGCTCCGGTGTTGCCTCCCGAACCCCCGTTATCCTCCGGTTGAAAAGTGACGCTTGCCTCTGTGGCAGACGACTGCGGCACCGCCGCAAAAGCACTGGTACTGATCCCTGTCAATAAGCCCGCCGCGAGCAATCCTGTGAGTACCGCTTTTGCAATGTTCATCTTGATTTCCTCCTTCGTGAGACACTTTGTTCCGCATCGCTTCATCGAAAAAATACTCCCTCGACCGAATCGTTGAGAACCCTATATTATAAAGCGCTTTCATTTACCGGTTCGCGCTTAAAAAGAATACAGATCTTGCATCACACTGAAGGCCTTGAGGACTAGTTCTCCTGTCCCAAGAATATTTTACCAATACGACAACCGATTGTTAATGCTCCTTTACAAAAAGATGTGACGTTCTGTTTACGAGGCCGATCCGGCTGCCCGATTTCCCTCTTTTAAAAATAAGAATAAAAAAAGTTCAAAAAAAATGAACAGATGGAGAAAATACGTTTTTAATTGCCGTTTTGGCAAATAACGGTTTTTGCGGAAGCCGGGACGGCCGTGGTTAAAAGCAGTGACCGCTGCTTGGAGCCTCTTCAAGGGGCCCTAAAGTAACTCTGCTGTGTTCCCAGAAGTTCACCATTTATGGCAAGTAGTTCACACGTTTTCTCACACTGCAAAACCCCCTTTTGGATGAGCAGATTTTATGATGTCTTCTGTCAATCCAAAGGGGGTTTCTGCCATCAAGGAGACGGCCTCTTCCGTATCTGTTCAAGGGCTCACGAGCGTTTTTTCAGATAAATAGCCACTGAGAGCTGAAGCGGCTGCTCTTTTTTTACGTATAAGAGTTCCTGCCTCTCATTAAATTCATTTTTCTTCGCTGTCCAAGGTTCAATGCACACATAATCCTTGTCTCTTTCCGTCCAAAGCACGATATAACGAAAAGCCGGATCCTTTTCAATAACCAGTCTGTCCGATTCATCGAAGCCGGCTTCCACTTCATCTGAACGGTCCCGAAACACGACTGCCTCGGCCAGATCGCTCATATCAATCGTTCCGTCAAACGGCTTGATCGCCTGATCATTATAATCGAGATATTGAGTTGCATCCGTCTTCACGTTGACGACTTTATTCGGGATATGGAAATACGGGTGAAAACCGGGATAGATCGGCATGGCATCCGAAGAGAGATTTTTGTAAAGCTGCTGAATCGTCAATCGGCCCTTTTCAAGTCTATAAGTCAGGACAACTTCGAAGTCAAAGGGAAACGATTGTTTGGTTTCCTTGCTGCTAAAAAAAGAAACGGACAGTTCCGCATGCCGCTCATCGGCAGCTTGACCCGCAACCGTCCACGGCCGGGTCCTCGCCAGTCCGTGATTCGCCATTTCATAGACGGTTCCGTTCCATTCGTAGCGGCCGTCCGTTAACTGGCCGCCCATCGGAAATAGAACCGGAATACCGCCGCGGACATTTTTGGTCCGATCAAAAAGCGTCTGTTCATTCAAAAACAGCACATCTTTACCTAATGTGTGAAAAGCAGTCACGATTGCCCCGCGTTCCGGGCAGACATCCGCATAGGCACCTTCTCCGGAAAGCCGGATGAAGCTCAATCCGCCTTTTTTGTACTGGGTGATCTCATACATGTTTTTATCCCCTTTTCTTTTGCCTGTTCGGCGTTTGACAGATAGAAAAGCCGATTCCGCGCCAAACCTTCAATCAGCCGCCTGCACCGAAAAAGTTCAAATCGGTAAAAGATTTTTCCCGAAACGGCACGGACTGACTATTTAATGATCTTTACAAATTTCTCATAATACGCAACAAACTGAGGATCAATCGACGGATCGGTAATGATCGCAGTCAGGTTCCGGACATCATATAAATTATGGAACGCTTCAACGCCGAATTTTGTGCTGTCCGCTAAGATATAGGTTTCTCCGGCATTATCGAGAATAATCTTTTGAGCGGTTCCTTCTTCCTCATTAGCGGTCGTAACACTCGTCTTCACGATACCGTTTGTTCCGATAAACGCCTTATTGACATTAAACTCGTGAAGCATTTTGTTTGTAAAATAGCCGACGAAGGTTTCGGTTCTGGAGCGGTATCGGCCGCCGACCAGAATGATCTCAAAGCGGGGAAAATCATTTTTAAATTGCTCAAAGACGGTCACCGAATTCGTTACGATATCCACATGTTCATAGCGCTCTTTATCAAGAAATTCATAGATAAAACCGGCGGTGGTGCCCGGTCCGATAAAAACGACATCATTATTTTGAATCAGGTCCGCGCAGTGCTTGGCAATAAACCGTTTCTTATCAACGTTGATCGTCTGTTTTTGAAGATGCGACAATTCCTTATAATCATTGTCCTGTTTTTTTCTTGCTCCGCCATGAACGCGGACCAGCATGTCTCTTTCCTCAAGATCGCTCAAATCCCGTCGTACGGTCATCTCGGTCACCTTTAATTTTTTCGCCAGATCCGATACACGCACGATACGATTGAGTTCAATCTCTTTTAAAATTTTATGATAGCGCTCTTCTCTCAACATGGTATTCACACTTCCCCCAGCATACGACATGCATGACTTTGTCAGATAAACTGCATCGGCTTTTAAAAATGGCCGGCCTGAAATTCATTCGACGGTAATCCGCTCTTTCCCGCCATATGTTTCGTACCACGGCGTGGCACTCTCGGCAAGGACGGCATTCAATGCTTCGATATTCTTTCTGCCCTGTGTCCGCAGCCATTCGGCGGCTTTCTCCTCTCCTCCTTCCCCGTAGGCTTTTACCCCCTCGCGCCACGTTGCCCGGCCGCACAGCACGCCATTGAATCTTGATCCGGCCTCACGGGCGAAGCGCAGCGTGCGCTGGAACAATTCCGCCGAAACGCCGGCACTCAGCCAGATGTAAGGAACTTTAGCCGCTTCATCGACCTGTCTGAAGTATTCCCCGGCCTGTTCATCTGAATAAACCGCTTCATTTTCGCCAATGCCTTCTACACGGCTCATATCAACCGGAACCTGCAGCTTAAGAACGTCCACGCCATAACGTTCTTCGGAAAATACCTTTACGGCCTCAATAACCTTTTGCGGTTTTATCCGTGCGTAATCCGCCGGGGCGCTCACCTTTTCATCATAAGTGACCAGTTCAAGGAAGAAAGGAATATCTTCCGCCCGGCATTCCGAACCGACGCGCTCAACAAATGCTTTTTTTACATCATTAATTTGTTTGCTGTCGTCTTTATCATAGTAAACCAGGATTTTAGCGGCGTCGCTGTCCTCTTCTTTGATTCGTTTGACCGACCAGTTCGCCAGAAGATCGGGCAGACGGCCGGGCGTATGTGCATCATATCCGGTTTTTTCATAAGAAGTGATCAGGCCGCAGTGGCGGTCGCGGTTTCTGCCCGCCGGCAAACCGAATTCCGGATCAAGCAGAATGGAGCTGGCATAAGGCGTCAGCTCTTTCGAAATCAGCGTCTTGAAATCTGTCAGCTCTTCAGTCGTCGCACCGCTCCCTTTGGCGGCCCCGATCATTTTTCTCAGAGATCCGCGCTGATCAATGGCTAACGCCGCAATAATCCCGTTCTTGTCTGAAAGTCTTTCGAGTGCTCTGAACTTGCCCTTTTGAATGCTTACCATGCCCGCAAACCCTCCACATATATTTTAGCTCAAATGACTGCCGCAATGCGATAAAGTTCCTAACTCCGATCCGATTAAGAAACAACAAACTGATAAATTTCCCGACCCGTTTTAAGTGAATCCAGGCGGGACATCTTGTCCTCCGCAGTAAAAAAGGACATGAGATGGGAAAGTATATTTGTCTGGCTGTTTTTTTCATTGTTCAGGATAAAAAAGGCGTAGCGGACCGCAATACTTTTGTCGGGCGCTATCATATTGTGAAAAATGACCTCTTCTTCCAGGCGGGCGATAACAATGCCTTTCCAGTTGCAATAATCAACTTCCGTATGTGGAATAGCAACGTTGGATGAACCGGCCTTCACGACGCCAAGATCAAGCCCTGTCGGGTATTTATTCTCTCTTTCCGTAATGGCTTCAATATATCCCTGATTCACCAGATTCTTCTGCAATAATTTTTCACCGACCGATTGAAACAATGCTTCTTTGCTTTTCACATTTTCAAAGAAGACGAGATCTTCACGAAACAAGCTCTGAATACCCGTACTCACCCTTCTTCTCCCCCTTTTCAGCCGACTGTCCTTATTGCTATTTTTTTCTTAAAAGCTTCGACCTGCGCTTGATCGACATAGCCGGTACGCGCTTCCATGGCATTTAGTGTGCCGAAAGCGGCACCGTAGGCGAGCGCCTCCTCAGGAGCAAGGCCGCGGTCAATACCGTAGGCAAGACCCGCAATCATCGAATCGCCCGACCCGACGGCATTGACCGCCTGAACGGCCGGCGGTTCCGCAATGAACGCACGTCCGTTAAAATACCCGAGAGCGCCTTTCTTGCCGAGCGAGACGACAATAAATCTGACGCCTGTCTCTGCCAGCCGCCGCGCACTGGCGACCAGCCCGGCTTCGCCGGCCGCCTCTTCTCCCATTAAAGCGGCCAGTTCATCCTGATTAGGCTTTATCAGGTAAGGAGATGCCTTAATTCCTGCCTTCAACGATTCCCCGCTCGTATCCAGAAGAAATTTTCTGTTTTTCCTAGCCGCACGTTCGATCAATTGCTGATAAAAGGTCTTTGGCAGCCCCTTGGGCAGACTGCCGGAAGCTGTGACAACCGTCGCCTGATCAAGAAGACGATCGTATTCCCGCAAAAAAGCAGCCGCTTCATCTCCGGAGATGGACGGTCCGTCCTCGAGAATCTCCGTCTGATTCCCTTCATGCATGATCGCCAGGCAGTGCCGCGTGCTGCCTTTGATCGTTACAAAATGATGCGAGACACCTGCATGATCCAGCTCATCGGCTATGAACTCGCCGGTCTTCCCCCCAAGAAAGCCTGTTGCCAGTACCTCTGCGTTTACACATTTTAAAACACGTGTGACATTCAGTCCTTTTCCCCCTGCAGTTTTGATGACACGGCCGCAGCGATTCACCTGATTAATCGTCAGATGTCCAAGCTGATAGTTCATGTCAATGGCGGGGTTTAACGTCAGCGTTAAAATCATCGCAATTTCTCCTCGAGTCGTATTAAAATAGTCTCTTTAAGTTTCATAATAGTTTTTGCGAATATCCCTTTAGCTCATTTTCCTGCTGGGCCGCCGGATGATGATCGACTTTTCCTGAGACCGTCAATCTCTCAAAAGACGGAGAGCGCTTCCGGCAATCCATAACTTCCGCAACGGTCGATCAACGCCTGTCGCGGTTGATAAACCGGGTGTAGCTGCTGAAGACCGATTAAGCTCCGACAATGACCGATAAACTCCCTGCGGTGACCGAAAAGCAGCGTCTAACGACCGATAAACTCCCTGCGGTGACCGAAAAGCAGCGTCTAACGACCGATAAACTGCTAAACTCCCTGCCACGGTCGGATTCGGTGCGACTTTTCGCTATTTTGGTGCGCCTGTAGTCGGATTCGGTGCGACCGTTCCTGTTCGGTGCGTCTGCAGCCGGATTCGGTGCAACTTTTCGCTATTTCGGTGCGTCTGTAGCCGGATTCGGTGCAACTTTTCGCTATTTCGGTGCGTCTGTAGCCGGATTCGGTGCGACCGCTCCTGTTCGGTGCGCCTGTAGCCGGATTCGGTGCAACTTTTCGCTATTTCGGTGCGTCTATAGCCGGATTCGGTGCGTCTGCAGCCGGATTCGGTGCGACTTTTCGCTATTTCGGTGCGTCTGTAGCTGGATTCGGTGCGACCGCTCCTGTTCGGTGCGCCTGTAGCCGGATTCGGTGCAACTTTTCGCTATTTCGGTGCGTCTGTAGCTGGATTCGGTGCGACCGCTCCTGTTCGGTGCGCCTGCAGCTGGATTCGGTGCAACTTTTCGCTATTTCGGTGCGTCTGTAACCGGATTCGGTGCAACTTTTCGCTATTTCGGTGCGCCTGCAGCTGGATTCGGTGCAACTTTTCGCTATTTCGGTGCGTCTGTAGCCGGATTCGGTGCGACCGCTCCTGTTCGGTGCGCCTGTAGCCGGATTCGGTGCGACCTCGACCCGATTGGATACATGAGTTGAGAACATCTTATCCCGGCAGCATCGGTACCACAGGCTAGTCGCCTAGATTCATATCCCTGCAGCGATCATGCTGCCTGAAACGGGACGCAGATTTTCTATTTCGGCACGTCCGTTTTAGGAAAAAAACAATCCCTTCCTTTGAAAGGATTGTTTTTTCCTTTTTTCGAATCAGGATGTCTTGCGGGATGAAGATTTCGGCGGCGACAGATACAGGTATACGAATGAAAAAGGCACGGCTAAAAAAAATCCGAACAGACTCATAATCAGCTTGGGAATGAATCCGATCGGAACGGTAAAGCCCGCAGCAAAAAGAACAATACCGATCAGCACGGCCCCTTCAAGCAAAAGCTGCGAGCGTGCGGACAAATATCTGCCTTCTTTGCGCCGTTTGCTGTGGCTGAGCAGGACAACCGCCGGCGAAACCGTCCCAAGCATCATGTAGCACCATCCGTACAGAGAATAGATGCTGCCGGCTTTCAGAAACTCCTGCAGACCCCAGACGACAAAAACGAGGCAAATTCCCAAATAAATGAACTTTAGGCCGTTCGATACTGTTTTCGGCATGTTCTCTGCATCTCCATTTCCATTCATTTTTCCCGTACGGAACCGCCTTACCCGCGATTGGGCCGGCGAGACAGCGTCAGACCGATCACCGCAACGGTTTTACGGTCCCGCCGCCCGGAATCAGTCGTGATAGTAGCCCTCTTCCCATTTCTTTTCGAATTCGTCAAAGAAATGCTCATTGCCTGTCTGTTCAGGTTTCGGACCTTCAAGTGCGTCGATTTTACGGATCAGGGCGTCATGTTCCGCAGTTTTCTCGTACTCCGTCGTGATGAATTTATCGACGATCGCAGTAATCAGATCGACCCCGGTAATATGTCCGCCCACAGCAACGACGTTGGCATTCAGCGCTTTGCGTGCGTAGACGGCTTCCGATACGTCGCGGACAAGGGCGACCCGGGCGCCCGGAACTTTATCGGCGGATGAACTGATTCCGACGCCGGTCCCGCATAGAACCACTCCGAACTTAGCCGCGCCGTTGACGACTTTCTCCGCCGTCTTCTTTCCGTAGATCGGATAATGTGTCCGCAGTCTATCGTACGTACCGTTATCGATGACTTCATAGCCTTCTTCTTTTAAATGCTCTGAAAGCCGCTCCTTAATATCTGTCACAATATGATCATTGCCGATTGAAATGACGGTTTTTGCCATTGTTACTCACTCCTTCAATCATGATAAGATTTATCCGTTCGCGCCGTCAGGCCATTTTGTTGACCATGTCAATTCGCACCATGTGACGGCCGGCATCAAACGGTGCTTCGAGATAGGCTTTGACACAGCTCTTCAGAAGCTCCGGACCGACGACGGCCGTACCGAGGGTAATCATCAGGGCTCCGTTGTGGCGCCGGGTCATTCGCGCCGAGTGCTCGTCGGAAACGTTGGCGCAAATCACATATTTTAATTTGTTGGCCGCCATGAAGGCGTCGGTCCCCCACTTATCAATGACAATCCCGCGCGGGGCCCCCTCGCTCTTATCTTTGCCATTGTCCGTTTCCTTGAGCGTTTCTTTGGCCACCGCTACTGCGACGTCTACAAAATCCTGCCCCTCTTCTGAAAGATCAAGGATTCCATACCCCTCGCTCTTTAATGCTTCGATCAGATCGTCCTTTGCCTGTGCTCCGTCTTTGTCTGCACCGATAATGACTTTCATCAAACTTACCTCCTTAAACCGGAATCACTGATGTTATATAATGTTTGAATTTGTTTACATTAACAACTTAGCACCCATTAATCGCAATGTCAACATGAATATAAAACTATAAAAAATTATTATCAAACTTAAAAAGAAATAAATAGCACAATTTTATATTGACAACGCTTTCGTTTCGTTTTATCTTAAACATGTGCTTTAAAAACCAAACAAACAAGAACATATTAGAACGAAAAGGGGGACTGACACAATGGCCGCCGGTATTTAATAGAAGATCAGCACTTTTAAAGCTGTTATTCCCGAAGAATCAGGAGATAGGATGGAAAGCCGAAAGTCAGGAAGAGCATTTCCGGATCTTCCCGCATGATCCACGGCGCAACGTGCATCACGCTGTGATTTCGGCTTGTGCGGAAAATCTTTACAAGCCTGCATGAATAAGCCAGTATGCCGCCTGAAGGATCAAAGTCAATCAAAAAAGAACCGGAATAAAGAGGAGGAATTTCAAATGATACACATTTTAACGGCTTGCGGAGCCGGCGTAAACTCAAGTCATCAGATCGCCGACGCTTTGGAATCGGAAATGCACAATCGCGGATATGAGGTCCAGTGTGATGCCGTCATGATCAAGGATGTGACGGAGGAGATGGTTTCCCACTATGATATTCTCGCTCCGATCGTCACGCCCGATCTCGGATTTGAAGTCAGAATCCCGGTGGTCGAATGCGGGCCGATCCTTTACCGCATTCCGGCTATGGCACAGCCTGTTTACGACAAGATGGAAGAAACAATTAAAAGCCTTAATAAAAAATAACCAAACAGATTCTGTTCTTTTTCAATAATTCGGAGGTGAAGATCATTGAATTCGATCATTCATTTTGCCAACAGCATTTTTAACCCAATCATTGCCCTCGGCGCCGCTCCGGTCATGCTGATTGTTTTAACGATAATAGCTCTTATCTTTCGCGTTAAATTCACAAGAGCGTTGGAAGGCGGCATCCGGCTGGCTATTGCCTTAACCGGTATTTCAGCAGTGATCGGCTTGCTGACGACCGCTTTTTCAACAGCATTGACCGAGTTTGTCAAATCCACGGGCATTCAACTAAGCATCACAGACGTCGGCTGGGCCCCGCTGGCAACGATCACATGGGGATCCCCGTACACGCTGTTTTTTCTGCTTATCCTTGTCTGCCTCAATATTGTCATGATTCTTCTGAATCGGACCAATACACTGGATGTCGATATTTTCGACGTCTGGCATTCGGCTTTTGTCGGTCTGTTATGTATTTTCTCCGGCGCTAATCTGCTCATCGCTACGCTGCTAGTCCTGATGATCGGTGTCCTGAAGATCATCAACTCCGACCTGATGAAGCCGACATTTAACGACTTGCTGCATAACGACAATAACCCGATGACGACGACGCATATGAACTATATGATGAATCCGACCATTATGGTATTAAATAAAATATTCGATGTCATTTTTCCATGGCTCGATAAATTCGATTTCGATGCAGCCAAACTGAATAAAAAAATCGGTTTCTGGGGCAGCAATTTTTCGATCGGCATCTATCTGGGCGTGTTTATCGGATTAATGTCGCATCAGGACCCTAAGGCTATTTTCACGCTGGCGTTTACGGCCGGCACGTGTCTGGAACTGTTTTCGCAAATCGGCAACTGGTTTATCAAAGCCGTCGAGCCATTATCGCAAGGCATCTCAAATGTAGCAACCAAATATTTGAAAGGCCGAAAATTCAATGTCGGACTGGACTGGCCGTTCGTCGCCGGCCGTGCGGAAATTTGGGCGGCAGCCAATGTTCTGGCTCCGATCATGCTGGGTGAAGCGCTGATTCTGCCCGGCAACCACCTCCTCCCGCTCGGCGGCATCATCGCCATGGGCGTCACGCCGGCACTGCTGGTTGTTACACGCGGAAAAATTATCCGGATGATTGTCATCGGCGCTCTTGAACTGCCGATATTCCTCTGGGCTGGCACGCTGGCCGCACCTTTTGTCACGCATACGGCTAAAATAGTCGGCGCCTTCCCGTCCGGAGTTCCGAAAGGCCAGTTGATTTCCCAGACGACCATGGAAGGTCCGATTGAAAAATTCCTGGCTTATCTGGTCGGCCACGCAACGTCTCAGGCGGGCATGTACATTGTCTATGCTCTGCTCGCGATCGCCGGTTATATTTTGCTCTTTACCTGGTATGCTTTCCAGATGAAGAAACGGAACAGAGCTTATGCTGAAGCGGCAGCAAATAAATAAAAGATCGGAAAAAGAAGAGAGTCGGAACAAAGTCAAATGACGATTTTGTTTCGGCTTTTTTTTTACATCAGGAGCGGCCTGAGTGATGAATAAAAGAATCATGGCCGCATTCTTCCGCCGATTTGAGGGCATGTCCGTCCTGATCCGTACACCAGGATTGCGATTGAAAAGCCAGAAAGATCGCGGCCCATCTTTGCTCCCGTTCGAAATAAATGAGAAGGCCTCCGTCCTGCCATGTCCCGTCATCCTTTTTATATTTTTCAACATTTCCCTGATTCATATGAATATCATGAATGCCGTTGCCGGGAGAAAAACCGAAATACGGATCCGTTTGATTGAGCTCGGGACCCCATCGATCGCCGAATGCGTAAATGATCGCCCGTTTATCCATTGCTTCTTTGATATAATCTTGAATTTTTTCGTTTAAATCGTTATCGGAACCTCCTGCATCGGCCGGAAGAGGAATCATTTGTCCCGGATCAAATAAGTTTCCCCTTATAAAGTCAAGCCCAATATCCGGATGATTCTGTCTGATCGATGTAAAACCGGATTCCAGAGCAGATAAACGGGCCGTTTCTTCTGCACGGAAGTCGTTCGTTGCAAAATATAAGACCTTCGAAGGGTCGGTCTGCGATTTAATATTGACAGCGACACGATACTCAGTCCCTTCTCCATCTTTGATCAGGATCTGGTAGTGGGACTTGTCCTCCGCTGCCTTTATCGTACCGGCCGCTTCGCCCTTAAGAACCCCGTAATTTTTTAACAGCAAATGCTATCATCTCCTCATTATAAAGGTATGATCCTCACCTTCTCTTATTCTCATTACTTTGATTTTACTGTCCTTTACCGGCATTTGCTACCTGCAATTATGAAAAAGACAGATCAGGAGAAGACCGTTTGACGAGCGTGGTGAAGGGACTCTGGAAGCCTTAAAATAGGAGGATACCAAAACGTAAAACGCCTGCAGCTCTAAAAAATCAGCAATAAATAAGGGAAGCCGTCTTCCCTGCCCCCCTTATCATTCTATTTCGCTGTGGTTGTTCCGATAGGACGGAATCTGCACCCGATTTTCGCCGGACCGGACTCGGATAACGCCGTAATAGTTTATAAAGCCTGCTTTTCCTGGATCATGTTTTCCTGCTTCTTTAATTGCTCCGTTAACCAGCCGCTTTTAATGCCCCAGATATAGAATCCGATGCTAAATGCGGCAATAACAAGAAAATCATAGCCAAACGGGATAATATTCAGCCCGCCGAATTTGCTGCTGCCGATCCAGGACATGATCAGCATGAAAGCAAGATAGACAATCAGCCAGGTTCCCGCTTTAAGGTCGCGCTTAAAGCCCTCGAAATGCGCCTTCGCCTGATAATAGAAATAAACGGGCAGTCCGATGAGAATGATCAGCGTCACTTTCCCTGTCAGCGGCCACGTCGCCCAGTAATAAATCATAGAGGCCGAAATGAAGGCGATCGGAGCAATGATCGGCATACCCTTTATGTGAAAAGAATGGTTGCTGTCTTCATCAAGGTGCCTGAATACCATGACGCAGATCGGTCCCGTGACATAAGAAATGAGCGTTGCCACTGAAATAACGCCAGCCAGAGTGCCCCATCCGCGAAACATAAAGAGGAAAAAATACGAGACAGCAAGATTCAGCCACATCGCTGCGCGCGGAACGCCGACGGTCCCGTTCACGCGGCCGAACACCCGGGGAAAGAATCCGTTGCGTTCCATTCCATAGATCATACGGGCGGTAGTTGCCGTGTAGGTGATGCCGGTCCCCGACGGCGAAACAAAAGCGTCTGCAAATAAAAGAAGTACGAGCCAGTTTAGGCCTAAAGCCATGGCCAGGTCCGCAAACGGTGAGCTGAGATTTAAATGGGACCATCCCGACTGCAGCATCCCCGGCGTCACGCCGCCGATAAAGGTGACCTGAAGCAGGATATAGATCACGCCGGCCATGAGAATCGAACTGATGACTGCAATCGGGATCGAGCGGCCGGGATTCTTCGCTTCCCCGGCCAGATTTATCGGACTCTGAAATCCGTTAAAGGCAAAGACAATGCCGGAGGTGGCAACGGCCGTCAGGACACCGGACCAGCCGTTCGGCATAAATCCGCCCTGTGCCGGCGCGACAAAATTATGAGCATGAAAACCTGCAAACAGAATGCCGATAATCGTTGCCGACGGAATAATAAATTTAAAAACGGTAATCGCCGCATTCACCCGCGCAAATAAACGGACCGTAAAATAATTTAAAAGAAAATAGACAAAAACGAGGGCTGCGGCAATGCACAGCCCGGGCAGAGTCAGTTCGGAGCCGTTATAGAGACGATGGGCCCAGGCAAAGTTCCATGAACTGAGGTATTGAGCCGAAGCGACGGCTTCAACGGGAATTACGGATACAATAGCAATCCAGTTGGCCCATCCGGAAATAAAACCGACCAGTGAACCGTGCGAAAACTGGCCGTATCTGACCATTCCGCCCGCTGTAGGAAATAAGGATCCCAGCTCGGCAAAAGTCAGACCTATGAACAATATCAGTACCATCCCGATGATCCACGAATAAACAGCGGCCGGACCGGCTACACTGGCTGCTTTCCAGGATCCGAAAAGCCAGCCGGAACCGATGATAGAACCCAGCCCGGTCATAGTCAGAGCAAAGGTAGATATCTCACGGCGCATTTTGTTTTTCATCTTACGTCCACACCTTTTGTTTATTATATCTCTTTTCCTTTGAACAGAAATATTGCGTCAAACGTCATCCGGGTCATATCGTCAATGAAAACTCATTTTTTTTAGACCATTTAAACAGTTTAACATTTTTCTGTTAAATCGTCATCAAATCTTTCCATCGCCTGACGATAGCGAAACAGTCCTTTTGCGGTTCACGGCGGCGCTTGAGGACGGACCATCCCGTTTTATATTTTTCTTTCTGTCTCAGCGATTTATAAACTGGCGCTCTCGCGGCCGAATCCGTGCAGGAGTGAATACAATGACGAAAAACGAACAAAATAGTTAATATGAAACGACAAGCAGGAGTTTAAGATGGAGAAAATCAGTAAGCACCAGTTGTTCGTCCTGGTGATGATGGAGCAGATTGGAAGCACCAATCTGTGGGCATTGGGTATAGATGCCAAGCGGGATGCATGGATCGTTATCTTACTTTCCATGCTGCCCGGATGTGCGCTGATATGGGTCTTTACCGAACTGCAGAAACACTTCCCAAATGACAATACTGCCGAACTGACCATGACACTGCTCGGAAAAATAATCGGCTGGCCGTTAGGCCTGTTTTATGCTTTTTTAGATATCTTTAATTCGACAAGGAATGCCGGCGAATTTACCGATCTTCTCAATATGACATTTCTTCAAAACACACCCTCGGCCGCCATCATTTTTATCTTTCTGATCACCATTATCTATGTATTATTCATGGGTGTCGAAACATTCGCACGTTTAACAGAGATTCTTTTGCCTATAACTATCATCTTCATCATTTTAATCTATATTCTGGTCCTGGCTTCCGGAAGGATCGACCTGAAAGAATTGACTCCGGTACTGGAAAACGGCATCACGCCCGTATTAAAGGCGTCCTATCCTGTCGTCGTCAATTTTCCGTTCGGCCTTTCGTTTATCTTCATGCAGTTCTGGCATTTCTCCAACGATCAGAAATCAATCCGTAAAGTTACTCTTTCAGCAGTCATTCTAGCAGGGATTCTCCTGGTGTTCACTCAGATTACGATCGTTTCAACGCTCGGCGCCGATCTCGCCGCCAAGTCGACGATTCCCATTCTTGAAGTTGTCAAGCTGATCAGTATCGGGGACATCATTACCAATCTTGACGCTCTCGGAATCCTATTAATTTTTATCGGCGGTTTTTATATGACGATTATCCATGTCCTGTCATCGGCCATGATCCTGGCAAGCCTGTTTAAAATGAACGATTACAGATGGCTGCTGATTCCCATCAGTGCCTTTATCTTCTGGTATTCGGGCGTATACGAGCCCAATTACCCGTTCCACGTAAAATATCTGGTCATACAGGGTTTCCAGCAATACATTCCTTTTTATAACGCCATCCCGATCCTGCTGCTGCTTATTTACTGGTTTAAAAAATACGCACGGACATAGGGGAAACAGACTCGGCTTCTATTCCGGGGGGAGATATGATGCTTCAGATCATTCAGCGGCTGATTCAGGGGACGCTTCAATACGGCATAGGGCAGGCAATCATTGCTTTCGGAGCATGGATGTATGTACTCATTCTGTTTCTTATTGCCGCTTACTACGCTTTTTTATGCTTGATAAAGTTTTTTTTCCATCATTGACAACCGGGCCGGATGCGGCGGGATTCGGCCAAGAGGCTTACAGATTGTATTCATGGCCGGACATCCATTGCAGCCTGTCCAAAAAGCCGGGAGGACACGGCTTGCACTAAGGTGACGTGTCCCTGAGGAAGCTGAAGTCTTATTTCCCCTCTAAAGGAGCCAGCTGCAGGCCTGTCTGTTTTATTTCGGTTTCAACTTGAATGCTGAAAGGCTCATCGGGAAAGTAGGCCGTCCATTGATCCTTCACCCGTTTCCAGCGCGAGGGATATTTTTCTTCATAGGCGCGGCCGAAGCCGACAATATCGCTTTTATAAACTTTCTGCGCTTTGAATAACACCGATCGGACGTCTCTTCGAATAGATGCCTTGAACTCGCGGTTGATCATCTCCAGCTTTTTCTGATCTGAAACGTCGGTGGCATCATTGACTTCCGAAATATTCCCTTCCGCTTTAATCTGAATATTGAACGTTGTTTTTCCTTTTGAGATAACCGGGTTTATTTGCACGTCGGCTTTTTTCAGTTCAATGCCCGTATATTTATTTTTTTCTGTAAGCGAGGGAACATAAATACAGCCGCTCTTCTTCGCATTGACTAAATAATTCAGCCCTCTTGTGTCTCCATTATTTAAATACCCGACTAACTTATCCTTTTTAAAAACGGCCGTCCCGGAAAAGATCAGCCCCTGTTTCCATTCGGGCCGATTATCCGGCGCGGCAATGCTTCTTTCACTCTGAGTGGCAAATACCCCGGCCACAGGGTTCGATCCTTCGCCCGACATCTTATTGATAAACCCGATGGTATCCGTCACCGTCACGTTTAAATTTGCATTCTGCGTTTTAATAATCCCGTCCATATAGGAGGCCTGAACCGTTTCAATTCCATGTTTAACTTCGACCACCCTGCTGATTTCATCCCGTGTCACAATAAGCCAAGTCGTATGTCTTATTTGGTGTGTTCTGGAGATATAATCCAGAAGATCGCTAATTCCGGCGCGCGCCTCTTTCTCCCCCACAACGATGACCTTCAGGTGAGAAAAAAAGAACTTTCTGTCCAGTTTCTTATTGGCTTCTTTGATCGCATCAAACATAGTCCTGCCCGAGGATACGACGACGTCATAAGGCGATTCCTGACTGCCTCCCTGCGGCCTGTTCAGCGCGCTCGGCCGGATAACCTGAATCGCTAAATGTATCTCCCCGGTCTGAACGTCCTTATCGACTCCCATCGCCATGACAATGGCCAACTCATTCAGTTCCCTTTTGTCCCAGCACCCGGTCAGAGTCAATAACGCAAAAACAGTTATTAGAACGGCTGCACCTGTTTTTTTAAACAAAGGCTTCCCCTCCTCATTTTCTGCGCGGGCCGGGCTTCTGGAGATCAGCCTGGCGTTCGGAGCGTTTCCAGGTGATCGACTGCGGCCGCCGCTTCATCATCCATGTAGGAAGCCTTAAGAATGTATCGTCCCTCAGTTCATTCCAGAATACCGGAGCAAAGGGCGTCATAAAGGGAGTCCCGAAACTTCTGAGCGAGCAGAGATGAGCGAGGAGACAGATTAATCCGATCACCACTCCGTATAAGCCGAAAGATCCGCCCAAAAGAATCAGAAAATATCTGAAAAGAACGATCGCATTATATATTGCCGGAAGCATCATGCCGGCAAGCCCTGACAGAGCCGTAATAATGACCATCGGAGCACTGATGATACCGGCAGTCACGGCCGCATCCCCCATCACCAGCGTGCCCACGATCGTTACCGCCGTCCCGGCCGCCCGGGGCATCCGGATACCCGATTCTCTGATCAGCAGAAAGATTGTCTCACTGATCAGAGCTTCAATGATCACCGGAAAAGGAATACCCTCCCGGGCGGCCGTCAGCTTAACCAGAAGGATGGTTGGAATCATTTCCTGGTGAAAAGTTGTGACGGCAACATACAAAGCCGGCAACGTTAAAGTAATGGCAAATCCGACAAAGCGGACGAGCCGTGTAATGTTGGCGTTGAACACCCGCGAGTAGTAGTCGTCGGGAACCTGAAAAGCCTCAATCAGCAGATACGGAACGGTGAGTACCACCGGCGTCCCGCTGCATAGAATCGCAACCCTGCCCTCAAGCAGTTTGGCGGCGACCTTATCCGGCCTTTCGCTGTTGCCGATAGTCGCAAAAGGCGAAAAAACACTGTCTTCAATCAACTGTTCAATGTAGCCGGATTCCATCACCGAATCAATGTCAATACGATGTAAACGTCTTCTGACCTCTTCGACGATCCGATTGTTGGCTATGCCTCGAATGTAGGCAATACAGATGTCGGTATGTGTCTGTTTCCCCAGCACAAGGGGCTCGAATGTCAGATTGGGATTCTTAATGATCCGCCGCAGCATCGACGTATTGGTCCGAAGAGTCTCTACAAACGCTTCGTGCGAGCCGCGGATGACAATCTCATTGGATGCCTCTTCGACCGCTCTTCTTTCGCCGCCCCTCGTGCTGATCGAAAGCCCGGCATCACTCCCGTCAATCAGCAGACAGGTATTGCCGGACAGTACGCTCTCGACGGCCTCGTTAAAATCATGGACTTCTTCGGCATTGTTAATCGTAAGCAGATGTTTTTTAATTTCATTGAACTGATCTCTTCCTTCGATCCGTCTGCCTTCCGCATCGATGATATGAATATCCACCATTAATGATTTGACGATGCTGTCAAGTATCAATTTTTGATCGCCCAGGCCGTCAATAAAGAAGACGAGCGCTTTTATCTGTTTTCTTACGCCAAAGTAAAACTCTCTGAAAATTAAATCGTCACTGTCTCCAAACACTTTTTTCAGCTCGGAAGTATTCCTGTCTAAAGACTTGCTTAACGGATAAGTTGTATCTGCGTAAACCGGTCTTGCAGATCCGGCCTTTTGCTTTGTTTTTTGATTTCGGAAGTAGTTTTTGATAATTTTAAACATTTGCTCACCCTAACGTTCCGGCTGTTTTTCACTTTAGTATGAGCATTTAAAGCTTTTTTATGATTTTATGAATAGATGTCGGTCATTTTCACCGTTAAAGAGGGCGTCCCGCAGTCGAAACACAGTCGACGGGACGCCCTTGTGATGAAGCAGGAACCGGCAGCTCCTTTTCAGGTGCGGTTAGCTCATTCTCCTGCCGGGCCGTGAGACGATGATCGACTTTTCCTGAGATCGCCAATCAAAAGACGGAGAGCGTTCCGCAATCCATAAACTTTCGCGATGGTCGATAAACTTCCCGGCGCGGTTAATAAACCGGACATATCTGCTGAAGACCGATTAAGCGCTGGCGACGACCGATAAACAGCTACTAACGGTCGATAACTGCTAAATTGCCTGCATGGTCAATAACGGACTGAAATCCGATCGATACAGCCAGGCGGCCGGCCCAGTACCGGCCTCGTCCCGAAAAATTTACTAATCGGCCTGAAACAATCAGCTATCGCCCTAAAATGGCTGCGATTCACCCTATTCCGGCGGAGTATCGCCCCGTCAAAGTTTTTCACCCCGAAAAAAGGATGAAGCGCCCTGAAACAGCGAGCGATCGCCCTAAAATGGCCGCGATTCGCCCTATTCCGGCGGAGTATCGCCCCGTCAAGAGTTTTTCACCCCGAAAAAGGATGAAACAGCGAGCGATCGCCCTAGAATGGCCGCGATTCGCCCTATTCCGGCGGAGTACCGCCCCGTCAAGAGTTTTTCACCCCGAAAAAAGGATGAAGCAGCGAACGATCGCCGGCGTTTTTGTGCCGCGGTTCCGATTGGATACATAAGTTGAGGGGATACCCCCATTCTCCGTTATAGGGTGTTACCTATCCGGCATCGAAATCCGCTTTTTCTAAGTTGGTACGCCGCTTGTGCCGTGCCATTCCGCTTTGTTTTTATTATTTGCGTGATCGATCATATTGCTATTGCCGAAAAGAAGAAAACAAATGCCGCTGCGAAATTTGCCCGCAGCGCAGTCCCGAGAAGCAGGCCGAGACCAATCGCTAAAATGCCGAGAGAATAAGAACCGGCAATGTACATGATAAATGCTTTACTTTTCTTTCTGCGGACCAGCTCAATATTTTCAAGATTAAACGTTGAAAAAGTAGTGTATGTGCCGATGAATCCCGTTCCCAAAAGAAGTGCAAGACGAGGATCGGGGCCTAAGCCCGTCACGAAGCCAAGGAATAAGGCGCCTGACATATTGACAACAAATGTTGCCAGCGGAAAAGTATGGATCCATTTTCTTTTAATCCAGTTCGAGAGTAAGACACGGGCCAGGGCGCCGAAAGAAGCGCCTATGGCGACCATGAGAAAATCAATGAACATTTTTTATTCGTCTCTTTCTTGGAATCAGGAATTGCCGGAGTGCCCGATCGCTTCGAAGTTCTCCGTGCCTCGACGGAATCTTTTCTTCCTTAAAAATAAAAAGATCTGCCCTAAAACCGCCTTCTTTCCAGGCTTTAAGACAGACGTCATCAACTGCAGTACGCAGCATTTAACGACAAACGGCATCGCCTATCCATTCTTTTTAAGAAGATAGCATATCCGGGGGGCAAAAGCAATTATTTATCCAATATTTGACGGCCGCTACGGAAAAAAATTTCAGTCTGAGTGTGCGCCGCCCGGCGGCTTCATCTCATTAAAGCCAATGAACCCATAGGATCCCACGGTTTCAATTCAATCGGTGTTTGATCAAGAGCTGCCCGCAGTTCTTTGGAAAGATATTTCTTATTAATGACCACTTGATACGTGTACTCATCCATCCAGCGATCACTCATCACAAAATAGCCTTTATAGCCGGAGTCCTCGCCCCAGCTGTTTTCCACTTTCCATCGGTTCGGCCTGCCGTTGATCAGATTGACTCCGGTCAGGACCATGGCGTGTGTCAGCCGGCTTTCCATGTAATCCAGTCGTTCCGATTTGTTTAAAGCAAACGGAATGCCGAAAGTTGACGTAAAATCATACAGTTCCGTATCCAGAATCCCTTCTTTGCGATCCGAATAACGAACGACGTCACTTCCGAACCAAACCGGTTCCTGATCCTGGAGCTGGCTGACAGCCAGTTGCTTCAGCGTTTCCATTTCAACATTCAGATAACGGATCGGCTGGCCGCCGATCACATTGCCGAGATACTGGACCGTATAAGTTTTTCCGAAATACTTATCCTCAGTCGGCGCATTAATAATGCTGACATAGTCCTCTAAATGAATACCGATGTACTTGGTGAAGAAATCCTGAGGGGTCAGATCGCTGTCCCTGTGAAAATTATTTTTTTCATCTCTGTATTCAAAAGTAAATTGCCGCGGGGGTTCGCCCAGTGAATAGGCAAGAATGGTATAAATGTCTCCAATCATTTTTTCTTTAACGCTTCTCAGATCTTCGGCCGGATCGGCCGTTTTATGGAGAGATCTCAGCCGAAACGCACATTCTCTCAGCTTCTCGTCCAGCACGGCGTTCAGGTCCTTTGACCGGCTGCTTTGATAGGTTTCCGGCATGATTTGTTTCGGGACAATCCCGTATTTCCGGATCAAGGCAACGAGCATGTCCCACTGGCCGCCGTCTTGCTGAGGGGCTGTCAGCAGCCAGGAAAGAAGCCTTCCGTTCAGAGGTTCGTCCAGAGTCTTGAGAATGCTTTCCAGAAAATAGTTGGATTTCTCCAGCTTATCCCAGAACATGATATAACTCTGCGATAGTTCAAAATCCTTCAGATTGAATCGTGCGTTCATTTTGCGGCGGAATGTATTCAGTGCCGCAAAAATCCAGCATCGGCCGCTCTGTTTTTGGTTGGCCGCTTTTTCTGTTTTCAGTTCATCCGAAAAAACCGGATTCATGGCGACAACCGATTCATTTCTTTGAGCAACCGCAAAAATTCCTTTGGACATGATCGCATTTTTTTGAGGCGTGTTCTTCGTCTTCTCATAAATTCGATTTGAATAGCGTTCGAGCATTTTTTCCGATATTGCGCTGGCCTGATCAGATACGGTATTTGTCATTTGGCGATTTCCCCTTTCTTGTACGTATTATGGTCCATATTCGGGGGATTACTCAGACAAAAAAACCGTAAAGACTGGTTTCAATTATTTGCCATCTGCATTGTGCCGTTCTTACCGGCTCCGGCAGCAAAACGGGCAAAAACCTATGAATTACGTTGTTTCGGATGCGGTTGCCGATTTCCCAGGCTCAGGATCGTTTCGGCCGGACCGCTCTGCCTTTTCTCCGGATGCTTTAAGTACTCGATTCATCTTTATATAGGGGCCGATCAATACGAGCAGTGCACCCAGCCAGGCAAGCGGGTTGGCCATGCTCGCTCCTGTAAAGCCCCATTCCCTGACCAGAAAAATACCGGCGACCGACCGCATCAGCAGCTCGACAAAGCCGGCGAGTGTCGGAGCCAGACTGCGGCCGAGGCCCTGCAGTGTATAACGGATAATGAACAGCAGTGAGAGCAGCGTGTACATGCTGCTATTGCATAAGAAGTAGATCTGTGCAAGCTGTGTCACAACCGGCTGCCGGGCACCGACAAAAAGCCGGCACAGCGGTACACCGAAAAGGATCATCAGCGCTCCCATCAGGACACTTAATGCGCAGGAGAACCCCATCGTTTGCCGGACCCCTTTGCGGATACGGTCATAGCGGCGCGCACCGAAATTTTGTGCGGCAAATGTTGCCATCGTGATCCCGAAGGAAAGGGTCAGCTGGGTGGCGAGAAAATCAATCCGGCCCGCAGCCGTATAGGCAGCGACTGCATCCGATCCGAGTGTATTCAGCATAATCTGGACAATCACCGCGCCGATCGAGATCACGGAAGTCTGAAAACCCATCGGCAGCCCGAGCTGCAGATGCTGACTGATCTGACCGCGGTTATAAGAAAATGCGCGCCTGGAGAGGACGAGTATCGGCACATAACGTTTTATGTAAATAAGGCACAAAACAGCGGAAAACCCTTGTGCAACGACCGAAGCAAGGCCGGCTCCCGCTACTCCCAGCCGGCAATAAATGATGAAAATGAAGTCGAATAGAATATTAACCACACAGGCGAGAGCCAGAAAAATCAGCGGCACACGGCTGTCGCCGAGTGCCCTCAGCGTGTTGTTGAAAAGGTTGTAGAGCACCGTTGCCGTGATTCCCCAGAAGCAAACGACAATGAATTTCTGCGCATCGTCAATGATATCGGCAGGCGTTCTCATCAGCACCAGGATCGGCCGTGTGAAAATCACCCCCAGCACGGTCAGGAGAACAGAAACGGCCAGGCTGATGAGCAAATTGACGGCGAAGCTCTTTTTCACGCCCTTATAATCGTGCGCGCCGTACCGCTGTGCGGTAATAATCGTCAGACCGGCGGTCATCCCCTGAGCAAAACCGATGACCAGGGCAAACAGGCTGTCCGTGGCGCCGACCGCGGCAAGCGCGTGCACACTGATGGTCCTTCCGACAATCAGTGTATCGGCGACGTTGTACAGCTGCTGAAACAAATTGCCGATAAACAGCGGAATCGTAAAAATAATGATTTTTTTTATCGGACTGCCGGTCGTTAAATCCCACATGGCGACATACCCCCTGCGCAAACGATAAATACATGATACACCACGTCCGCAATCCAAAGCCAGCAGCGGCCTGTACCGGCGAACCTGACTGAAGCTCTCCGGACAGGCGCGCAGCACCTGTCTTCAAATATTTTGCAATTTATCTCTTTTTTTTTAATCGATAAATTGCAATAATTAATAAGCAGAAGCTTTTAAATGAGCCGTCGGCAATCGTTTCCCCACGCTGTCAGATCCGGCAATTGCAGCATTCATTCACATGTAATGATCATAGGCTCCACTGTTCAACCGGAAGCTCCAACTGGGTTCCTGCCGATGCGTTTATCCTCACGGCAGCCGCAAGCAGGGCAACAGGCAGCTGTCGGCGGCCGATTTGAGAATGTTTCGTGCAGCATGTTATATTGATTTTGATAGAAAAAAATAATATTTTGGAGCCAGGATGAAACGGGGGTGGCAGAATCAGATAAAAAAACAGCGAAATAGTGTAGAATAGTTACATCTGTTGCAGAGCCCATCTAAGTTCAGTGCCGGAAAAGCGTCAGCCGGCCGGAAGCAGCAAACAGCACCCTGTTCCGCGGTAAAACGGTCGTCATTCAGGAATCTCTCTTTGTTGCGGGCGCCCCTATTGTCCGGAAATAAACCGGGGGGTTCTGTCTTTTCCCTTTCTTGCATTTTATTTTACGATCTCTATTATAGAAAAGAGAAACGAACGTTGTGAAATTCATAACACTTTTCAATAATTTATTTGTTTTCTTGATCATCTCTGTTATAAATACGGTTATTTCGATAGCGCTCCCCATTTCCCTATTTCATTATGACAGCTGGCTTTTCAGAGAAAGAAACTGGGAAAAAAACGGGGCTGTCTATCAGGGCTGTCTGGGCGTGAAAAAGTGGAAGAACCTATTGCCGGAACTCAGCGATTTTTTAGCGTTCCTTTTTCCAAAAAAGAAAATAAGGCAATACAGTCCTGATTATTTATACAGATTTGTTTTAGAGACCTGCCGTGCCGAACTTGCCCACTGGTGCATTATTATCAGCTCGTTTATTTTTATAATATGGAACGGCACCGGCATGTCCGTCTTAATGATTTCTTTAGCTGTCGTATTAAATCTCCCGTACATCATCATACAGCGTTATAACCGGCCCAGGATTCTAAATATCCTTGCCAACAAAAAGAACAAAAGAATGATAAAAAATGATTCCATCCAGGATATATAAAGGAGAAGTTTGCTGTGACTAAGATTCTGTTTATTTCATCGGAAAAAACAGGCGGCGGACATAAAAGTATCACAAAAGCGCTGATCGAACAACTTGTGCTCCTTTCCCCGGATATGCAGTTTACAGTCATTGACGGATTTAAGCTTGGCAACTGGCTTCTCCGTTTTCCCAGCCGCATTTACGACTTTTTAGCGGTTGAAATTCCCGTCTTGTGGGGATTTTTCTATCGGCTGAGCAATCCGTTTAAAGCACTTGTCAATCAGGCCGTTGCCCAGAACATCAGAAAATCTTTATTGGAGCAGATCCAGGCTTTTCATCCTGATTTAATCGTATCCGACCATGACATTTTTGTCGGTTCGATCATAAAAGTTTTAAAGAGGGCTGATTTGGATATACCGGTGATCTCATTGATTGCCGATCTGGACAATGTCACAAATCTCTGGGTGGATAAAGATGCAAAATATATCATCTGCCCCTCCGAAGAGGTGAAACAAAGTATGCTGAAAGAAGGCATTGCCGAAGATCATTTGTATCTGACTGGTTTTCCGGTCCGCAGTGCCTTCTGTGACTTAAATCTTCCTGAACCTCACTGGCATCGTAAAAACAAAGAATATGTTTCCGTTCTTCTGATCAGCGGCAGTCAGGGATCGACTCAGGTGCTGAAAATAGCCAATACGTTGTTAAAATATGAAAACATCCACGTAACGATTATTGCCGGCCATAACACGGCTTTAAAAAAATTCATGGAGAAATATTTGTCAAAGTACATTGGAAACAGAGTGACGATCTACGGATTTATCAAAGAAGTCAAAGAGCGGATGATGGAAGCCGATATCCTGATCCTGCGGGCAAGCCCCAACGTATTAATGGAAGCGGTCAATCTGTGCAAACCCGTCATCATAACCGGGGCACTGAGGGGACAGGAAGAGAAAAATCCTCAGTTCGTGCTAAAACACCATTTAGGCGTCTATTGCCCGGACATCGGAAAACTTCCAGACACGATGACATCACTATTGGAAAACGATGGCGAAAAGCTGATTCAAATCTCTAAAAATCAGTATCGGTTCAGAAAACCGGAAGCTGCCCGCGATATCACTAAATTACTCATTCAAACAGCGAAAGAAAACAATGAATCGCGTGATCGCCCAATCGCCTGAGCGTGCGGCTTCTCCTTTTTGCCCCGTGTCGTATGAATCGAATCCACGATGTTCCTGCCGCTTTTGTCGGTCCCGGCACATCTCCGGCTGAGCCGTACCGGATGATCGACGGCAACTTATCTGATTTTCCGGCAGATCATTAGATAATTTTTCTGATGTTATAAAAACAATTGAAAGACTGTGAGCAGAGGCAGAAACGTCCCGCTCAGGACGTCTCTCGCCGTAATCTTTTTTTCATAAGCTTTCGCTTTGTGTACTATAATCAATACTAGAGATGAAAATTAAAGCCAGTTGTTTCGAACCGATCCATCCATCGCAAAAACAAGGTTTCACCAGGGAGCAGTTGAATGTCAACAAAGACAAAGCTCAAATTAATAGTAGGTATTGTTGTCACTATTTTGATTATTGATTATACATTCAGAGCACTCGGCCGCCTGGATCTGAACCATTTATTGGATATAAAAATCAATTGGTTTCTTGCCTTTGTTTCGGTTGTCATCAACATATTTTCCAATTATGCGCGCAGTCTGGGCTATACTCTGGGTATCGACCCGAACATTAATCGCATGACCGCTTTCCAAATCGTCGGGATCGGACACGCTGCCAACATGGTCCTGCCGCTGCATATCGGTGACGGATTACGCTTCGCTTTTTTCCCGGGCGATTACAGTCCGCTGCGCCGGACAAAATTGGTGATCATACCGAGTTTGGCGGATTTTATTGCCATTATAATGTTATCGCTGCTTGCCGTCCCCTTTTCCGGTTTTAGGGATCACAGATTAGTCAGGGCATTATGGATTCTTTTCTTTTTATGTATCCTCTTCATTGTCTTATCTCTGGCCGTTATTTATTTTGTACCTTTATTCCGCAGTTATTTTAATGAATTTCTAAATGTCGGCATGCTGAAAATGATGTATTGGGTCATTTTATCGTGGGTTCTTTTCCTTCTGGCAACATGGCTGGGACTTGTCGCATGCGGATTCCACCTTATTCCGTCCTTACGTATGTCGTTTGCCGTTTTCGCCGCAACAAACATTGTCAACCTCATACCTGCCTCGCCAGGCGCTGTCGGCCTTTTTGAATACGGAGTCATAATCGGCCTTGCGGGGCTGGGAATCGGCGAGAGTGCGGCACTGTCGGCAGGCCTGCTGCTTCACCTGATACAGTATGCTGCGCTGCTTCCGATCGGTGTCGTCCTTTTCATTGTCGCCCTTCGCGGAAAATACGGGAGAACAATCAGAAGCCTGTTGCGCCAGAAATTTTAACTGATGAGCAGCCGCTAGAAAACCTGGCTTCCCCAGGCCTCCGGCGCAGACGAAGCTTTCTGCGGAGGACGGGCCTAGTCTGCAGGATGCGGCACCGCTGTTCTGTGGCTGAGAAAATTCCTTTTTTCATCAGTCCGGTGTGAAGAAACTTTCGATCAGCTTCAGCACAATCTGATCAGAACCAAACGTCCCGGATTAACCATGGGCTGCTGCTACAATAAAATCTTATCGTCTAAAAGACGTAGAGTTCGCCGTTCTGCTCCTTGTTACCGCGAAGAAAACAAGCGGGAAGGCCGAAAAGTCGATAGATGATATCTACAGATAAAAATGTTTGCCGGCACGAATCAGCAGTTTTTTGTTAAAATAAGCGGTCAATTAAAAAAAGCTGTTTACGCATGCAGCCATTTACTGACACGGCTGATGAACAGATTGATTATAGAAAAGCCTTTTACGCTCATGAACGACTGCGTGATAAACGGAACCTGTGCAACAGCTCGACCAAGTGTAGAAAGCTGAACCCCATCATGGGAAAGACGCACCGAATCGGGCTGAACTCGCACCGAACCAGAGCAGTCGCACCGAATCATGAGACTGCCGCACCGAAATACAGAACAGCCGCTCCGAATCGGGCTGAACTCGCACCGAACCAGAGCAGTCGCACCGAATCATGAGACTGTCGCACCGAAATACAGAACAGCCGCTCCGAATCGGGCTGAACTCGCACCGAACCAGAGCAGTCGCACCTAATTCGGTTTGAGACGCACCGAATCATGAGACCGTCGCACCGAAATACAGAACAGCCGCTCCGAATCGCCGGAAACTCGTTCCGGATCGTTGGAAATTCGCACCGAAATCCAAATTGGACCCGGCTGAGTCAACATAACTAAAAAGTTTCTCCATTCTATATCTTTTCGGTTTCTTTCTTCATTCTTACCGATTTTATACATCGTCCGACGCTGCTGATTCATTATCAGAAAAGGACTTTTTTGTCCGGAATCAATTTTTTGTAAATCAATGAATAAACGCAATATATTACTTTTGGCGCACGTTTCTTTTTCCAGCCGGATTTCCGATTCCCATACAAACGATAAAGCAGCGCCCTTCTATGCCGGACAGGGTGCTGCCTTGCCTATTGTGTGCTATTGAGTTTCAGATCATTCTGCATCAGGCGGCCGCACTCGGGAGCCCGCCGCAGATCTTTTGCGAAGCCGTCCCATATTTCATTGATTGATGGATTAACAATTTACATGAAAAACAGTTTATCCTCAGTCCCGCTTCATTCTTCATCCATAGGTATGCCGGGCATCGTCCGTATATTTCAGACCGAAACCGATTGTCCGATCAAGAAAAATATGACTCAACCAGATGAAGCCCAGTCCGATCAAAACCGCATCCGTCAGAAAAAGGCCAAGCAGCGCAAGAAGCACCGGAAGAAACAGCACGTGGATGGCATTGTAACAATAGGCTCCGACTGCAGGATTAATCAAATAGCCAATCCCGCTGATATCCGGAACTAAAAGAAAAATCAGGAACCAGACCCATGAATAATGAAAAACAGAAAAATAGCCGTACAAAGTCAGCACCAAAAGCAGTGCATTTTCCATCCTTATTAATATCATTGGCTGTATCGGTTTCATGAATCTGTCCCCCCTCCTTTAACTACAGTCAGCAAACACTAACATTGGATTTTCTTATTTTCTCTGCAGGAAGCGGATAATTGCATCATAAGCCAGCTGTTTCCTGCCGATCTGGCAATGCTGCTCGCCGCCCGTACGTTCATCAAATACTTCGCCGGTCACTGAATGCGCATTGACCAGACGCTGCTTGAGAAGGCTATAACGCTCAAACGGGACAAACTGATCGTGCGTGCCGGCAAGCAGCAGCACATCCTGAGTAATCCGATCTTCAATTCCGTCGAGAGTATACTGCATGACGGCCTTTATCATTTCCGACGGCCGGTCTGTATGCGTGATATCATATGTCTTTTTCAGTTTAAACGCTAAATCGACGTCTGTCTCCGCTTTTTTTGTAAATATTTTATCGATCAGAACCGCTCCGGCTTCCGTATTGATGCCGCCGAGCAATTGTTTGCCGGACGCATCCATCTTCATTGTCAGGGAGTCAAACGCGCTGTACATGATATCATAAGCGACGACGCTTTCAATGCGCGGTTCAAAGGCGGCCGCCCGCAGGCACAGGTAGCCGCCGAGCGACATGCCGAGCAGATCGGCACGTTCCAGGCGATAATAGTCCAGTACGGCGCGCACCGGTTTCTCCCATTGCGGCGTCAGGGCGAGTCCGGCCCGGACTGCTTCACCCTGTCCCGGCCCTTCAAACATAATAAAATTATACTCTTTCAGGGCATCCAGCTGCTTTGAGAAACTGATCAGTTCTTCAAGCCGCGAATCAAATCCACCGTGGAACAGCAGTGTTTTCTCTGCACCGTGCCGGCTGACCCGCACACACGGCAATGCCTTTCCTTCATAAGGAACCGCAGAAAATTCAAGTTCGGAACGGTCGACCGTCTGATAAAAATTCGCCCTGAATTCTCCGTACACCGCCCGTTTCCGAGGATCATCCTCACTCAAGTAAAAATCAGCCAGTTGATAATAAGAAGCAGCCAGACCATACCGGTGATCAGAATCGGCCTGTCCGGCAAGTGCTGTCCACGTTTCGTACCAACTTTCCGTATCAACGATTTGAGCCGCCGCCCGGCGGACGGTTTCTTGAATCGCGCTATCCTCATAATAGGGCTCAAGAAATCGATTCATCTGAAAATTGAACTGTTCATTCTCCAAATAAGTTTGAAACATCGCTGAATTCCCCCTTTGCACTGACTATTATTACCCGATATCGGCAGGCAAGCCAGAGTTAAAAATCCGGCAAATGGCACATATGGCACAACAGCAGTACAATGAATACCATAAGCGACAAATTGATCGAAAATGGCGGCGGGAGGCGGACGCGTGAACGATTCGGATCTGCGTGTCATTAAAACAAAACGATTACTGGCCGATACACTGATTGCTTTATTGAGAAGTGAATCTTTTAAAGAAGTTACTGTACAGCAGCTATGCGATGAATCGCTGATCGGCCGCAGTACTTTTTACCGGCATTATTCGGATAAATATGCTCTGCTCGAAGAGATGGTCGTACGCTTTGCCGACGATTTTGAAAAGTACATCAATGAACGAATGCATGAAAAAGATATTACCGGAGTGATGCAGCAGCTGGCCGGCCACCTGGAGACGAACCGGCAAGCGATTATCTGCCTCCTGGATGTCCACGAAGAACATGCGGACTTAAGCGCCGCATTCCGGACGATCCTGCACAGACAGATTTTGAAATTAATCATGGATCAGCGGCTGAACGAACACGTACACGTTCCCGCCGATTATCTGGCCGGCCTTTATGTGGCCAATGCCATGACATTTATTACCTGGACGCTGATCCACGGGGAAGACGATCGGATTGTGCTGATGATGAACCGGATGCAGAGCGTACTGATGATTGATAAATAGGGCCTCCGCACAGAAAATATATCTTTTCTCTCCAACATGCGTTTGCAGGCATTCCGCAAAAAGCGGGCATTATTGCAGGGATTTATTCGTCCTCTGTCAGAGAACGGAATGACGGATTCGCGAGTATAGTTTTATAGAAAATGAGCTTAATAACTTCGGACACCGCGGAACCGCCTGACCGGAATTTATCAGTATAAAAACATAAAAAGTTTATCATTAATAGGAATAGCGGCTGGCGCGGCTGGCAAAATGGGTCCAAACAACGGCCATGCCAAAATCGGAAGCAGTTGCCGCACGCAGGAGGAAACTGAGCTGGACAGACTGATGCGATAAAAAAACAGGCTCCTATTTTGGGGAGGCGCGCGATTAAAAAAAATATGGCCGTTAATGACGGGTTTTTTATTAAACCTAAAAGTTCCGCCACATTTCATTAAGAAATAAAGTCCGGTTCAACGACCGGTCTTATAACCGGCAGAGCTATAAAAGCAAAAAAATTTTCAGAATGTAAAATCACTTTGCATCATCGTTTATAAGGGCCGGGTTTCTGAAAGTCAGCCCCCGGCCTTTTGATTCCGAATGTATTTCACGATATTTTTAAACATTGGCTCACCTTGTGTACCGGCGCCTTTTACTTTGGTATGAGCATTTAAAGCTTTTTTAATATCCCCTTTGAGCGATAGAAATGTCCCAAAGCATATCATTGTCACTTTCCGAGGATTGTCCGCCTGATTTTTGCCGCAAAGCAAAAAGACCCGTGATCGGTAATTTAATTATTTAAACGAATCATTGTATAATACTTGTACCTTTTCCTCTGTGGCATGACCGGATTTCTTGGTGTAATCAACAAGCCGAATCACATTCCGATAACATTGTTTTGCTCCAAGCACTAAAAGCGGCACTCCGATAAAATCTATTTTCAGCCATCGGGAAAATAATCCGCCTATTGTCATGGCAAAAGGCACAGTCGGCGATGTATTGGAAAAAACAATTTTTTCATTGCCATTATATTTTTCATGTAACAATAAACTTAGATTGTTAAAAGCCGTTATCATGTGTTTTGAAGCACCGCGTCCAACCGTATAAACGGGATTCCCATCATCGTCAATTCCGTGAAAAATAAACTTACCCATGTCCGATGAGTTTAGCTTGTTGAAGTATGGCACCGCTAAAATTTCTTTTTTGGTTAATTTGCGACCTCCAGGGGGTATGATCTTTAGATGATAAGCCGCTGCTAATGCTGTCGTGTGCGTTCCACCAAAATCATTATATATGTAAATCACATAATCATCCTTTACCGCTGGTCTCATTATTTACTTATTGTTTCCATAAACCGCCTGATTAACCGGAAGTTTATATACTTTAAACGATTGATGAAGATGTTCTTCATGATAAAACTGCAAGGATCTGATTCAGGCCATTTGGGCACACAGCCACTGATTGACTGCCGGTCTCCGGGAAGTATGCCGCTACCGGCCGCGGCTCAAAATCGTGCACCACGGGGAGCATCCAGCTTTACGAGAAACGAACACTGGCCGATCAAAGGTGCTTTATCGGCGCCCGGCCCGCTGTCAGGGACCGGCCTATGACAATATCTAGGCGTATACCGTCTGCGCGGCTGTCGGTTATTTTTTGCCTGCGGCGCCATCATGCGGCGGAAGCTGCCAGGCCCGATATGTGGAAAAGCTTCGAGGATGGAGCCGCGGCGGAAAAAGAGGCAATGGCTGCCGCCGGTCAAACTGTTGTTTCCAGAAACGTATCAAGGGGACCCGCGGAAGCTTCTTCATGATCTGTCGCTTTCCAAATCATTAAACAGAGATTTCGTTTCGCTGACCGGAGAAATCGAGAAGAACTATCGTATCGCGTATGATCAAATTCCAACTCCTTTCTGCCGCGGAAATTCAGAGCATTTTCCCACCCCAGACGTCCGGTTCCAGGGGGCATTGGGGGTTTTGTTTTCCTTAATGAAATGATGGCACCGGCAAAATTCTGAGAAGAGAAGGAATTAATGAGCAAGACCGATACCTATGATCGACGCGACGCGATCTTCCTTTCTTTCTTTAATATGGATTCCAATCTGCGCAGGATCGAGTGTTACCGGCCCCATAATACTAAACGAATCTGCGAGTTGCAAAACTTGCGATACAATATATTATTACAAATAGGGATAAGAGTCGCAGATGAAAAACGCAATGACAGAAAAGGCCGCGAACCTCTTGATTGCTAACCCGGGCAGCAGCTCGAGTGAGGCAAGCACGGCAGCACGGCGCGGCGCCGCCGGCTGTTTCGAGCCAGGAGCTGGCCCGAAACCGTGCCAAAGTCCAGCATCACGAATTCAGATTTTGGTTTTATGCAGTCGGGGGGACGGCCGCTTCAGACATTATAGGCGTGCATTCTTTGCGCGAAAATAAAATAATTGCCGGAGGAAGGTGAAATTTCAGCATGGTAAAAAAACAACGTCAGAAAAAATGGATTCTTTTTCTTTTAGTTATTTTACTCGTATCGGCCTGCCTCCGGGCCCCCTTTGCCGCTGTCGGCGCTCTGATCGATTTAATCCAGAAGGACACCGGACTAAGCGGAACGCTTGGCGGATTGCTGACTTCGCTGCCTATGCTTGCTTTCGCATTTATTGCACCGGTCATACCCGCAGCTGTCCGAAAATGGGGAATGATCCGCACGCTGTTCCTCAGCATGGCCGGGCTGACTGCAGGCATTTTCGTTCGTTCTTTAGTGCCGGGCATTTTCGGTTTGCTGGCCGGGACAGCAGTTGTCGGAATCGCTATCGCAGCAGGCAATGTGATCCTTCCGAGTTTTATTCAGCATCGGTTTCGGCAGCGCACCGGCTTAATGACCGGAGTCTATCTCGTTTCGATGGCACTTTGGGCCGGGCTCAGCTCCGGTTTCAGCCTGCCGCTTGCCGAAGGCGGACATTTGGGCTGGAAGGGAAGTCTGCTGATGTGGTGTCTGCTGTCCGTACTGGCTCTCATTGCCCTCTTCCCTCTCCTGCGCGAGGAAATTGGTCGATCCGGAGAATCTGTACAGGAAAAAGGAGACGAAAAACCGGCGGGCTCGATCTGGAGATCCGGTCTGGCCTGGTTCGTGACCTTCTATATGGGCACTCAATCAATCCTTTTTTATACCGTGCTGGCCTGGCTTCCCTCCATGCTGAACGAACAGGGACTGTCAATGAGCCAGGGCGGATTGCTGCTGCTGGTGATTCAGCTTATTTCCCTGCCGACTTCTTTTCTGGCGCCGATTCTGGCAGCCCGATCAGAAGGACAGACAAAGCTTGCTGTGTCAACCGGCGTGTTATATGTGATTGCTTTCGGCGGCCTGCTCAGCGGGCACTGGATACTTCTTTGGTCGATTCTGATCGGGCTCAGCAGCGGCGCTTCCTTCAGTTTCGCCATTTCTCTCTTCAATTTGCGGACAAATACGGCAGAAGAAAGTATTAAACTTTCCGGAATGGCGCAATCTGTCGGCTATCTCATGGCCGCCGTTTCTCCGGTAATCACCGGCTACATTCATGATTTATCCGGCAGCTGGCAAGCGGCAAAAATTCTTCTTTTTATCTGTGCCGTCCTGCTGACTGCTCTTGCATTTATCGTCGGGCGGGACCGTAAAATCCGCTTAAGAAGCGTACGCGGACAATCGTGATGACATGGCGGTCAGCCCCTCCAGACGTTCAATGGCTTCTGTAATTCTCCGTTCTGAAAGCAAAAGACCTTTTCACGGCGGACAGAGGATCAGGGCAGGAGTATTGGAGACCTGAAATTCATCGTATCCTGCCAAACACAATCGTGATCATATCGACTTGAAATAGCAATGCACAGTGTCTTGATACAGGCCGGTTTATAATAGTGAGGGATTTGCGTTTTGAAATCTGAAAATCTTTCAAGAAAAAAATGATGCAGTGCCCGAACTTTTCCAGATTCATTGGAGATGTTTTTACTCAATGTGTGAACCGGAATCAGGCAAATGATCGAAGAACGTTGTGCGGGAACGAGCATGCCCGGATTATCATAATATGCATTTGTTCAATGCCCACAATTCGGCAATCAAAAAAGTTATCAATTTATCCTTGCGCCGGCAGTTGGGAAAATAAAACCTGCATTCCCGTGTTTTTATATTAAGGTCATGGAAAAGCCTAATGTTAAGGCTTTTTTCAGCAACAGCACGAAGCAGAGACGCTTAACCGGAAATCCTTTATTGGCGCGGATTTACAGACACCTTGCTATCATTTCCCGGTAATCCCGGATAGAAACGGCATATCCGAAAAAGATTTTAGAATTAAAAGGGCACCGGCCGGCGCTTGTGCCGGCAGTGCCCTCAGAGCCTCTTATTGCTGGCCCATTTTTATTTAATTTTGCAGCATGCTCATTCCATATGAAGATTCATTGTGAAGGGGCCATTACAGACTGGCATACTTTTTCAGCGTTCGAATCATTTGAGACGTGAAACCATGTTCATTGTCGTACCAGGCCACTGTCTTGACAAGCTGCAGGTCTCCATAGGTACTGACTTCTGTCTGCGTTGCATCGAAGACGGAGCCGAAGTCAGTGCCGATAATGTCCGTAGACACGATTTCTTCTTCAGTAAAGCCAAAGGATTCATTGCCCGCAGTGGCTTCTTTGACAGCCGCATTGATTGCTTCTGCAGTGACATGTTTGGAAAGGACACTGACCAGTTCAGTGACTGAGCCGTCAATAACGGGAACCCGCTGCGCATGTCCCTGAAGTCTGCCGTTTAATTCCGGAATGACAAGACCGATCGCTTTGGCAGCGCCAGTCGTGTGAGGAATGATATTAACGGCCGCAGCTCTTGCAGCCCGTAAATTATTTCCGCGCGGTCCGTCCACAAGCATTTGCGTACCGGTATAGGCATGAATCGTTGTCATGGTCCCGAGCCGGATACCGAAGCTGTCGTTAATGGCCTTAGCCATAGGTGCCAGGCAATTGGTGGTTCAGGATGCCACCGAAATAATCTTATCATCCGCCGTGAGTGTATCATCATTGACACTGTAAACAATTGTCTTCATGTTTCCGGCCGGCGCGGAGATCAGGACCTTTTTGGCACCTGCTTTCAGGTGGGCGCTGGCCTTAGCTTCAGAAGTATAAAATCCTGTCGATTCGATGACAATATCCACTTTTTCAGCGGCCCACGGGATATTCTCCGCATTGCGTTCCGCATAGACCCGAATCGGTTTTCCGTCCACGACAATGGAATCTTCCGTCGCTTTTACTTCACCGGGAAACCGTCTGAACGTCGTATCATGCTGCAGGAGATGGGCCAGCACTTTCGGGCTTGTCAAATCATTGACGGCAACGACCTCCAGCTCTTTGCCGACTTCCTGGATACGGCGATAGGCGAGTCGCCCGATTCTTCCAAATCCGTTGATTCCAATTCTGATTGCCATAATGGTACCCCTTTTCGTCAGTTCTATTTGAACATCTTTAGTGTAAGCTCAAAAAAAATTGAAAACAAGAATATGATACCATGCACGTCCCGTTTAAAAACAATTGGATTTTAAAATGCCCCGCAAGCCCAAAGAGGCAGCAGTGTTCCTTTAAATCTTGTTTGGCTGTCATTATATTAAATGATTATCTTCCTTACTCATTCAGGGCGGTAAAGTGCGCTTGTCAGTCAGCCGCGATGATTGATCCGGGCCGGCGGATGGCGCTTGTCAGTCATCCACTATGATGCATCCGGGCCGGCCTTCAGCGCTTCCTTTGACGCAATTGCCGCAATCACCTTTGCCGTGTTCCTCTTTTGTCCGTTTCTAAAACGCTGGCAGCCGGAAAAGCCGATGAATCAACCCATGCTGGCAAAAAAGTGAAGTATTTGAGATTGTGAGAAGATGACGACGATTCAAAGTACGGGTTCAATGCCATTCCGAGCAATGGTAACAAGGAAAGATTTATCTATGAGATACGGACGGTAAAATCTCAGGCCGGCACTCCTTTCGGCAGGCATTTTCTTGAAAAGGAAGATGCACAGAACCTGTAAAGTCGATCAATCAGCCGGTTCTCAGCTGGCAAAGTTATAAAAAGACATCAATCGCTATAAAATTAAAATCCTAAAAAAACGCATGGAATCTGCGATTTTGAGGATTTCTAAAAAACGATCAATTTTTTCAAAGGGACACTAGAAGTCGGACTTACATCATCGAACACCGTTTTCTCCGTGTTTTCAGATCATACTGTACCTCCCCATTCTCCGCCTCAAAAAAAGAAATTGTCCAGGAAATTAACCTTGCCTCAGGGCCGGAATGACAAGGGCCGTGGCCGGCCTTTGTCGAAATGATTTGTAAGAAAAGATTATTCTTATATCGATGTCTTCCAGACACCGCGAGAAAAATGAACGGATTAAAATGTATGATTTTCCCCATAATCCGACAGCTTTTTCATTAATAAGATGTTACGATCAAAAAGTAATCCAGAATAAAGAAAGAACCATTAACCTTAACACAGTTGAATTGTTGCCTGCTTCAAATCCGAACGCATATGCCTTTTCTAATAATCTATCCACCCACTTTACAAACAGCCATTGATTTTTATGGGTGAGACCAATCGGGGTAATATATCTAGGTTCAGGAATCACACTTGGGGTATTTAGATTCCACGCCCACTTGCAGCTCCGATTGTTTCGTCTTCAGGAGCTGCCATGAGTGTACTAGGCGGCATTGGATTTAGTCTGAACGTTTGCTGGCTATCAGTTGGTCCCGCGACAGCCAGCCTCAGAGGCATCAGTAATAGACATTTTCAATAGATTTGGGCAGGCTAATGATGAAAAAATTTCATTTCATATTGAAAATTTTGATAACTCTAGTTGCTATTTTACTGTTTGCATGCTCATATTTCAGAACAATTTCTGTATCAGCAGCAGCTCAAATAGTTATCGCTATAAGCGTATTGTATATTGCTTTTACAACAACGGGTACAAAAATGATGATGGAAAATGTTTACCCAGCATCAATAGGTATGCCTGCCCGCAGTTCGGGCATTTCATATGTTATTTAGCGAATTTCAAAAATGTTTATTAATATTCTTTGGATGCGTTAAGCTGTTAAAGATGAATTGATAAAAATCCCATCTTTATTTTTTGATTATGTGAATATCCCTTTAGCTCATTTTCCTGCTGTGCCGCCGGATGATGATCGACTTTTCCTGAGACAGTCAATCCCTTGAAAGACGGAGAGCGTTTCCGGCGATCCATGACTTCCGCAGCGGTCGATAAACTCCCTGTCGCGGTTGATAAACCGGATGTACCTGCTGAAGACCGATTAAGCGCCGACAATGACCGATAAACTCCCTGCGGTGACCGAAAAACAGCGCCTAACGACCGATAAACTCCCCGTTGCGGTTGATAAACCAGGTGTATCTGCTGAAGACCGATTAAGCGCCGACAATGACCGATAAACTCCCTGCGGTGACCGAAAAACAGCGCCTAACGACCGA
>NZ_JAUUBW010000029.1:0-53653 GCF_036598985.1 Sporolactobacillus sp. KGMB 08714 | reverse complement strand
GGTTGGAACTCGCACCAAAACGGGAGAAAGTCGCACCGAATCAAACTTAACTTGCACCAAACCTGAGCGGTCGCACCGAATCACTGGAATGTCGCACCAAAACAGGAAACAGTTGCACCGAATCAGGCTTAACTTGCACCGAACCTGAGCGGTCGCACCGAATCGATTGGAACTCGCACCGAAACGGGAGAGAGTCGCACCGAATCGGTTGGAACTCGCACCAAAACAGGAGAAAGTCGCACCGAATCGGGCTTAACTTGCACCAAACCTGAGCAGTCGCACCGAATCACTGGAATGTCGCACCGAAACGGGAGAAAGTCGCACCGAATCAGGCTTAACTTGCACCGAACCTGAGCGGTCGCACCGAATCACTGGAATGTCGCACCGAAACGGGAGAAAGTCGCACCGAATCAGGCAGAACCTGCACCGAACCTGAGCGGTCGCACCGAATCGATTGGAACTCGCACCAAAACAGGAGAAAGTCGCACCGAATCAGGCAGAACCCGCATCGAACCTGAGGGGTCGCACCAAATCGGTTGGAACTCGCACCAAAACAGGAGAAAGTTGCACCGAATCAGGCTTAACTTGCACCGAATCACTGGAAAGTCGCACCTGAACGCCGAAAACTCGCACCGAAACGTTAAACGGACCTGTTTCAAGAAGGTTTTTCGTCGTCGCAGTAATTTTATCGGCTAACGCACCTCGTTTATCGGTCATCATGGCAATCTTATCGATCAACATACCTGGTTTATCGGTCGTCACAGTAACTCTATCGGTCGTCACAGTAACTCTATCGGTCGACGGACCCGTTTTATCGGTCGTTGTGCCCCAATGGCACCGGACTCACTCCCTAATCCGGCTGAGCCAGCATGACAAAAAAGTTCATCATTGCATATTTTCATGACTTTTTGCTCCATCCCTATTGGTCTTACTACATCCTCAATAAAGCAACTTTTTGGGTGATGTAAATAAAGAATTTTAGTTGCATGCGTCAATGGCATTGGAAGATTCATACGACTTAATATTTAATGGATGAAGGATCACAAGTTGAAAACGAATCTATCCAGAATATATAGACCCTCTTTTTCGGCTTTTGGATCGGGCGTTGCTTCGCGGGTCCCGGGATGCACCTGAAAAAGCTCCGTTGATTCCTCACCTCAACAGAGCTCTAAAAGCATATTAAGCAAAGTTTATTCTTTTTCATCTTTTGGCAATCTGCTAATCTGCGCCTTATTATGCAGATTCAGTTTATGGAGGATAGCTGAAAATTCGGATGGTTCCTTCGTTAGGTGAACCATGTCAGCGATTTTCCTGAAGGACCCTGCACGAGGCAGTACATTATAGCATCCGGTTCTTTGTTATGGCTTGGCAGTTCTATCGGCAGCGTCGGATTTTGTGGCGGCATTTGTTGTTTTTGATAATTGGATTTTGAGCCACTCTGATAACATCATCGTGAGCCATCCTTGACTTGTAAATTGGAAATTATGGGATGTCTTGACATGGAGCCTCTAGAGGCATGACTGCTCTCGAAAAGCGTCGCACCAAGGTTTTTCGAGCAGCGGCAAGTTTATCATGCCTCCCTCTCCATGTAAAGACGATGCTCCAACTGGAAATGGAGTGGCTCACGGTTGTATGAGCGAGATGGCGCTATTTCAATTATCAAAAACATTTGTTATTTTATGGCGGTCCGATTTACATTTTGAAGGAAAAGTTAATCCTTCTTAACGACGGAAGTGTGCATCTCAATATTATATTTTTTTATCTTTCGATACAGTGTGTTTCGCCCTACGCCAAGCTGCCGGGCGGCTTGTGACAGGTTGCCCTGACATTGCTCGAGCAACGCGCTAATCTGATCGCTTTCGCTGCGAAAACCTTCTGAACGTATCGGAGGAAGGTGCTTCGGCGTACTGATTTCATTTCGTATATACTCCGGTAATAAATCCATGGTAATCGGTTTTTCATCAGAGAAAATCAGCATCTTTTCAACAACGTTTTTTAACTCTCTTACATTTCCCGGCCAGGAATAGCCGGCCAATGCGTCAATTACCTGATTGGAAATCGGCCGGTATGAAATATGCAACTGATTGGATAGCATATTGATAAAATATTCGGTAAGGAGCGGAATATCGGAACGCCTTTCTTTCAGGAGGGGTAATTCCAGCTCCACAACGCTCAGACGGTAAAAGAGATCAGAACGAAATTTCCCGGTTTGGACAGCTGCCCTGAGGTTCTGGTTAGTCGCCGCGATTAAGCGAACGTCACATGTTCTGTTCGTATTGGATCCAATGCGCATGAGTGTTTTTTCCTGAATAACCCGCAGAAAGCTGACTTGAATTTCAAGCGGCATTTCTCCGATCTCATCGAGAAAAAGCGTGCCTTGATCCGCATATTCGAATTTGCCGATTGCCCCGCCGGTTTTGGCGCCGGTAAAAGCACCGCTTTCATAACCGAACAGTTCACTTGCAAACAATTCTTTTGGAATGGCGCCGCAATTGATTGCAACGAATGGGCCGCTTCGGCCGCTGAGTCTATGAATGGCCCTCGCCACCACTTCCTTGCCGGTGCCGGTCTCGCCGAGCAGCAGCACATTCGTATTGTATTTGGCAATCTTATGAACGACAGCATCTATTTTTTTCCATGGTTTGCTAACACCGACGTAATCGATGATCGGACTATTATCTCGCAGAATTATCTTCTTTTTATTGGTTTTTAGATTGTCCGGCTGATTGATCCCAAGGCACACAAGGTGATGTTCCAGTCCATTAGGTAAATAGATCGTTCCCTTTTCCACCACTTGATATTCGGTCACTTTGGAACGATTTCGAAAATAAATCATTCTGGGTTGCGACATTGCCTCGTCATCTAGTATCCAGTGTATATCTTCTTTATGGACAAGGTAGCGGGCAATATTTTCACGGCCGTAGTTTTCAATTGTATAGTGCCAGACGATTTTTTCCCCGGCCGTGTTTGCAGTCAGAATGTTGCCCACTTTATCAAGAATCAGAATTGGTTGGGGATGCGCGTTAATGATGCCGGAAAACAGATTCGCCGTTGACAGTAAGTGACGTTCCTGAACATTATTCAGCAGCTTTGAGATGATCTTGGCTCCTTCAATACAACAGATAAGGGCGTGCTCGGGAAGTGAATAAAATGGATTTGTCATCGTCAGAACTGCTGTCATTTGATGCTGAGTAAAGATAGGGGCGCTTACCCCTGAATAATCTTGAGAAACCGTGCGGTAATGTTCAAAACCTTCGAGACGGAATGGTTTCTTTTCATTAAGGGTGACGGTGATACTGCCATTTCCACATGTTTTTTCTTCAATTTGTGTACCGTATGTCCGTGGATAGGCGTCCAATGGTGTTTTTAGTTCAAAAACAAACCCTTTCTCATCACAGATGCTGATATTGCACTTGAAAATTGCCAATAAATAAAGGATCACAGGATGTGCCATCTCCAGCAAATCTGTATGTCCTTTTTTGACTTGTATCAATCGCTCTTCTGAGAATGAGGGGAAATCCGATGACCATGGATCCACGTTCAGCTGACGACAGCGAAGCCATGAACGTGCGACTTCCGGCCGGATATTTTCCTTGAGAAGCTTGCCTTTTCCGATAAATGTTCTCCAGGCAGTTAAAATATTTTCTGATTCATAAGTCATGATGAACAAACCTCCGCTTCCTGAGAATATATTTTCACAGGATCATGTACTTGTTCTTCATGGTTGGAGGATAGAATTAGCGATTTTTTATTTCAAACCACTGAATAATAACATTCACCACTGCCTAAAAATAAAACAGTTAAATTGAAACCTAACTCCAACGGCAATCGCTGGCCTCGTTCAGGTGCACAGCCAAGAGAAAAATTCACTTTGAACAGAATCAGTCAGAAAAATGCCTGCGCATATTCTGCCCCTCAATGCCCATCATTTTTCGATATTTGGCAACTGTACGTCTGGATACGATGACATCGCGATCCATGATTTGGCACATAATCTCATGATCGCTTAAAGGATCATTTGGATTTTCATGATCGATGATCTGACGAATTAATAGTTTGATCTGGTTGCTTGTGATTGTTGGTTTTGACGGTTGCTTGAGAGATGACGGAAAGAAGTCTTTCAAGGCATAAACGCCCCATGGCGTATCCACATATTTTTGACTGACCGCTCGGCTGACCGTTGAGATATGGATACCGATTTCACTAGCAACCTGCTTCATTGTAAGCGGTTTAATATTTGAAGGCCCCAGCTCAAAAAAAGGCATCTGGTGATGGACGATGCATAAAGCAACTTTTTGCAAAGTGAAATAACGCATTCGTAGTTGACCGATTAGTGTTTTTGCTTCATATTGCCGTTTGATAATATACTCCCGGTCAATACCGCTCGTCCGCGGATTGTCTGCAAGACATGAATAGTAAGCATTGACAGATAATTTCTGAATAAAACGGTCATTTACGGAAACATCAAAATGACGACCGGCTCCTCGTCTGACAACGACATCTGGAATCGTATAATTAATCAGCGTGTTTTGACAAAATCTCAAACCCGGACGCGGGTTAAGCTTACGGATACAATTGACGGCATTTTGTATCCGATGCTTGCTGACTCCATACTTATTGGAAAGCCTTGAGTATTTTCCGGCAGCAAGATCAGTAAGTTCGCGACTGATGAGGGCTTCAATGAGTCCCCGGTCCGGCAGATCCGGACTGACTTGATGGAGCAGACACTCTTCAAGTGAGGCCGCACCGATGCCTGCCGGAGAAAAGGATTGTATCCGGCGCAAAATGGTTTCCACTGAATCGCGGGATTGTCCGTATTGATAAGCAATTTCACACAGTTCCCCGCAAAAGTAACCATTATCATCGATGTTATTAATAATCTCTTCTCCAATTAATTTCTGAATCTTTGAATAGCAGCATAATGTCAGTTGAAGATGCAGAAAACCACGAAGTGTTTCAGTTTCAGGAACCTCGCCGGCATATTTCAAGGTGTCGGTGATTTTCTCTTCAAAGTCCGCGGTATGCCTGCTGCTGAACAGTCGATCTGATACCTCGTTTGGATCTGCCGACATTTTACACAATAATTCTTCCGGTTCTTCATTTGTCCGATCATTTTCAAGCAAGGGATTATTGCAGATGCATTCATTGACAAACGCACCTAAATCGTCGATGGGTAACGCCAGAACCTGCAATCCCTGTATAAGTCTTGGGCTGATTTTCTGTTGCGTTTTGGGTGTGAGAAGCAGTTGATTAGTCAACACAATCCCTCTTTCTTACTATTTAGAAAAACTGATAGAAAAATAATTTTAATTACCATGGTTTTGTGGTATTTTGACAAAAAAGCCGTTATTTGCAAATTATTAATAATTGCTAGTGATATGATTCAGTGCCAATCACTTGAATTCGGCGGCAGAAAGCCGATTTGCCAAATCATTTTATTGTTTCAGCGTTTGATTAACGACTTCGGAAACGGGTGTAGAAATGTCTTTGCTATTAATGCTGGAACTGATGTATGCGTCTCCATTTCTGCCATCATAATGAAGCGGGTTTTAGCAGAAGAACACCACGATTCAATAATCGACGGGATCTGCAGTTCATTTTCAGTGATAGCACGTAAGTCCATGCAGAATCACATTTATTTTATTTTCGGTTAAATATCGGCCGGAAATCCGCTGAAATCGTCTACTATGCTGCCCCCTGTCTTACTGCGCATTGCTGTGGATCTGTGACTGTCTGCACATGTTTTGTATTGTTAAATACGACTATGGTGATCTTATCGAATAAATGTTGTCCCCGTTTAATGATATCAATGTTCCCGAACATTACGGGCTTGGAATTTCCGGGATATCCGGGGTATACGATATTTTTTCATGAATTAAATCACTACGGGCATACGTTGTGTTAATGTCTGAAGGTTTACTGATGCATTGTGAAGGCATTCACTAAGAGTCTGCTTAAATAACAAATATTCAGACGTCCGAATACCTTTAGATTATTTTATGGTGAATGAGCTGTCAATATCGATCAATTGAATTCACGACATCGTAACCTACGGACCGGAGAGTATGGCGGATTGATGGCAAATGGAACACATTGTCAAAGGAGACAAAACAATGTGTTCCATTATTGAGCTCATGAAATGATTAATGATTCCTGCACTCTATTTGTTTCAGAAAATGTTATTCCTGCCATACCAGACGGCTGTTTCTGATTGATGAATACAAGATAAGCAACGTTTTTTACAGGCAAACAGAATCTCTGGGCAGGGTGGCACGGCATTTGCAGTATATCAACTATGTGTGCACATTGAGCATTGCAGAATTAGTTCGCTGTCAGTTGATTTGGACAAGCAAGGGGGAAATACGATGAGAAGAGAAGAGATTCCAAGTTTCGGAACATTGCGGAATCTTAAAGTTATTAACGCGGCGGCGGTTGTCGCCGGGCCATTTATGTGTGGACTGTTTGCGGAGCAAGGCGCTGATGTCATTGAATTGGAGAGCACCCGTGCGCAAGATATGTTTCGTAATTTTGGCGATGCATGGTCGACGGAACGAAGAAACCAGCGGATGAGCTCTTTGAACATTCCGACTCCGGAAGGCAAAGCTGTCCTGTTGCGAATGATCAAATGGGCAGATTTGCTTGTTGAATCCAACAAGGGCGGAACGTGGAAGAAATGGGGGCTAACGGATGAAGTCTTATGGGAAGCCAATCCAAAGCTGGTTATTGTTCATATTTCCGGTTTTGGACAAACTGGGGATCCCGATTATGTCTCACGCCCGTCGTTCGACAGCATCGGCCAAGCATTCAGCGGTTTTATGAGCATTAACGGCATGCCGGAACCCAATCCGCCGTATGTTACGAAACCATTCACCGGTGATTATATTACCGGATTGTTCGGTGCATGGTCAGCACTGGCTGGCGTGATCCGAGCCAGAGAAACCGGCATCGGAGAAAGCATCGATGTGGCGCAATATGAAGCAATGGCCCGCCTGCAAGGGAACTATTTGTCAGATGGCGTGAACAAAGGCATTCAGTATCCGCGCATGGGTAACCTTGACGTGATCGGTGCTTGTAATGGGACGGAAAGATGTAAAGATGGTTGGATATTCATAGCGGTCGGGGGTGCCGCTCCTGTACGAAAACTGATCAATCTTCTTGGGTTTGAACATGATCCGGATTTTGAAGGTATCATACAAACCATTGATAGGCAGCACCCGCAAAGGGCAAAAAAGTTTGTTAAAGCGCTGGAAACGTTTTGCGCTGAGCGGACAGTTGATGAAGTCGACCGGATCTTGAGTCAATTGAAAGTGCCATGCAGTAAGATTATGACCTATCAGATGATGCTTGAGCATCCGCATTATCAGGCAAGGGAGACAATCACGGAATGGCATGATGAAATGACGAATCGGACGGTTAAAGGTGTAAATATGATTCCGAAGTTCAAAAAAAATCCAGGACAAATTTTTCGCGGCGGTGCAAAGTATGGTACCGACAATGAGGATGTGATGCATGAGTTTGGTTATACGGATAAAGAGATCAAAGCGCTGTACGAGAAAGGCATTATGAAAAAGCCAGAGTAACAAGCCCTGATTTTTCGCAAAGTGGATCTGCCGAGAAATCATCTACAATATGGGGAGGTCAAACAAATGCACTATGCATGGAAAATTTTAATTTCGTGTCTGGGATTTTACGCTTTAGTTATCGGAGTGCTCTGCAATACGGCCGGCATTTTTCTGACGCCTGTCATGAATGAACTGGGTTGGAGCCGGACGGATGCCTCCATGTATCTAACGATCTTTCCGCTTGTCGCAGCGGTCATGCAGCCGGTTGTCGGAAAAATGCTGCAAAAATACAGTCCGAGAATGCTATTAACGGTGTCCGTAGTTGTCTTCGGACTTGCCTATATCGCCACAGGATGGGCGCAGGCCGTCTGGCAGTGGAATGTGTTCGGCGTTATTTACGGCATAACTGCGGCTTTCTATATGTATATCCCTACACCTTGGCTGATAAATAACTGGTTTTCTAAAAAAGCCGGCTTTGCTCTTGGTATTGCCAGTGCAGCGCTCAGCTTGTTCGCTGCCTTTGCCAGTCCGATCGGTCAGGCGATGATCACTTCTGTTGGCTGGCGGGAGACAAGAATAATATTAGGTATCGTTGTCCTTATTATCGCTGTACCTCTGACGTGGTTCTTTGTCCGCAAATCGCCAAGCGAAATGGGACTTAAACCTTATGGTTACGAAGAAAATAGCACGGCATCTGACCAGGCGGCGGCCTCTTCAGAAAGCAGCGGCTTAAGTGTCAAAAAAGCAGTTAAAACGCCCGCTTTTTATTTGCTGATTCTTCTTGCAGGCATCTATTGCCTGAACGCATCATTTTTCCAGCAGATACCGAGTTTTGCAGCGATTGGAAAGTTAGGAGCCGCTGCCGGTGCCATGGCTGTCTCAATCATTATGGTCGGCGGCATCATCGGCAAGTTTATTCTTGGCTGGCTGAACGATGCTTTAGGTACGCGCGTCATGAGTCTATTCAGTGCCATTTGCGGGGCCATCGGCATGGCGCTGGCTTATTTCGCCGGCAGCAATGTTCTCATGTTTTATGTTGGTATGGTTATCTTCGGATTTGGCTATTCAGGCCTCAGCCTGGTATGCCCAATGATCACCAAGGGCACTTTTGGTCCCAAAGATTACAGCCAGATATATTCTTATGTTACAACAGGTATTTTTTTGTTCAGTGCTGCAGCGCCGCTGCTTTATGCCCGCATTTTCGATGCGACAAAATCGTTTAACATCAGTTTCTACATTGTCATTATTGGCTATATTGTTGCAGCCTTTTTAGCCCCAATCATCATGGGCATGGGAAAGAGGCTGCAGAGGAATAGTTAAAAAATGATGGCAAAGGCTGAAAGATTGAAGAACAGATCTGTTCGTAACCTGCTTGAAAATCAATTTGAGCGACTGAAGCACTTATTAATAAGCTGTGATGGCAGAAATATCTTTATGGTTGTCTGCAAGGTGTTTTCATGTCGCAGGCCTGCGTTTAAATATCGGACGAACTATGAGGAATTCTATCATGTTGTCTTTTAAACCTATCACTATTCAGAATCAGGCTGTTATCAGTGATTATGTAAGATGTTCAGATATCCGGTCGAGCAGCTATTGTTTTGTGGACTTGCTGATCTGGCAACGGCAGTTCAACACGCAATTTTGTATCGCGGATGATCTTCTGTTTATCAAAATGAGATCTTATATTGGTGACCGGTCGGTATATCTTATGCCTGTCGGTTCCGGAAACTTTGCCAATGGAATTCTCCGAATCTTGGAAGATGCCGGCATGCACGGCCAAATTCCGGTCATTACAGCCCTGTCGGCCGAGGGTCTGGAGAAAATTGAGCATTTATTCCCAAATCGATTCAGCTTTTGTGAGATGAGAGGGTCTGAAGATTATATCTATAGAAGTGAAGACTTGATTGATTTATGCGGAAGAAAATTTCATGAAAAGAAGAACCATATCAATCATTTTCGGAAAACATATGCCGGCAGATGGCATTATGGCAACATGTCTGAAAGTGATATGGGCGCTGTCCTGTCTTTCCATGAACAATGGATGAACAGTTACAGTTTGGATAAAAATCGTTATTTACTTGGTGAAAGGCAGGCATTGATATGTGCTTTTCATTATTTTGACCGATTAAAGCTACGCGGCAGTTTACTCTATTTGGATCATCGTTTGATCGGCTTTGCTATCGGCATTCAAGGTTTAAACGATACGTTCATCGTTCAATTTGAAAAGGCTGATCGCAAGATCGTGGGCGCTTACCAGATGATCAACCAACTGTTTGCGCAGCATCACTGCCGACAAGTCCAGTGGATCAATCGTGAAGAAGATTTAGGAATTAAGGGGCTTCGCCGAGCCAAATTGACTTATCACCCGGTGTGGCTTAATGTCGAATATCAGGCAACCTGCAAACGTGAATATTGAGGAGCTGTTTATGATTATTCGCTATGCAAGTTCAGGTGATCTTTCGGAAATTCAGCATTTGTGGGCGCTTGGATTTCCGGGAGAAGAAGAGTTTTCACGGATTTACTTTCGGGCTTATTTTAATCTGCAGAATACATTGATTGTTCAAGACAGAGGAAAACTCTGCGCCATGCTGCAGGTATTTCCGTATTTGCTGAAAATCGGGCGACGGGTCGATCGTGTCAGCTATATCTACGGAGCTTGCACGCATCCGCAGTACCGAGGACGCGGCATTATGCGCTTTCTTTTCGCAAACGTTGAAAGGCTTAGACGAACGGCGGGAGATGCAGCGACTGTGCTGATTCCCCAGGAGCGGCGCCTGTTTGATTATTATCGGCGTTTAGGCTATAAGCAGGGATTCTTTATCAAGAATAGCCAATGGACAATTCGTCCGGGCAACAGATCGGATGTGAATCTGAGACAGGCGGAATACAAAGACGTTGAGCGCATGAATGCGTTATATGAACACAATGTACGCTTAACGGATGGATTCATTGTCCGTTTGCGCGATGATTGGCTGAAGCAAATGGCGTTATTCCGTGCAACGGGCGGCGATGTTTTTTATCTGGACAGACATGGAGAGTGTGCTGCCTATGGATTTGTCTCAGAGAAAAAAGGATTGCCGTGGATTCAGGAAGGCTGCGCGATGGATTCTAAGGGATTATCCGATCTTGCAAATGGCATAGGGTCGGCATATGGCCGTGAACAAGTGTTGCTTTCAACTTGCGTTTCATACGGTGAATCCGGTGAACCAATCGGCTGTATTAAATTCCTGAGTTCGGAGCGGCCCATATGTTTTTCCGGTTATATGAATCTGATGTATAACTGACTCTCTTGCAAGCCGAACAAGATTTACAAGGCTTGCCTGATTGTGCGTCCGTTCTGCATATAAAGTCAGGAATTCTGCAGAAAAGTTACCGATGACATTTTCTAAAACAGAAATTGCTGTCTCGAATGATCCAAAAGAAGGAGAGCTGAAAGCATGGCTGAAGGTATGAAGGATATTATTAATGATCTCGTTGCTGAACAAGTATACGTGGACGGGCTCGTCAATCATTTATCGGAAGAACAATTTCTGAAGAAAATCCCGGCAGAGATTGTCAAAACGTGGGATATTAAGGACGAGATCATCCATATTGCTTTTTTTGATTATGCGGCCAAGAAATTAATGCGCGGAACAGCCAGCGATTTAATGGAAATTTCAAAGGAAGCCGATCAGGACGACTATTACCGCGCACTTAAGTATCGATATATGACCGGTGAAGAGGCACTAAATTGGTGGCGTGAAGAACGCACGCAGATGACAGCCACATTCTACGATACTCAGCCAAAGGATCGCATTCCGTGGGCACCGGGATTGCCGATGTCGGCCAAGTCGCTCGTATCGGCACGACTGATGGAACTTTGGGGACATTCTGTGGATATTTGCGATGCTCTAGGGCTTGAACCGGTTGTTGAAGACCGGATCAAGAGTACGCTGTTCTTGTCTTGGCGGGCTCGTCCCAATGCCTATCGCATTAATCATATTGACCTGCCGGAAACGCCGATTTATCTGGAACTGACGCTGCCTTCGGGGAAATTGTGGACTCAGGGAGATCCTCAAGCGGCTGATTACATTAGGGGGAGTGCGAAAGAATGGGCGCTTGTATCGGTCCGCCGACGTAACTGGATGGATACAGATTTAACGGTTGTCGGTCAGGAAGCCCGCCGGTATGCCAGCATTGTGCAGACTTTTGCCGGAGAAGCGGAAGAAGCACCGCCAGCGCGCCGTCTGCGCTGAACTCAATATGATGTCATAAGGGCCGTCTGCTGGAACGGCCCTTTTTTAAATAGGCCCGTCCCGATAAGTCTGGTGCAAATCGTCAGTGATTAGTGAAAGGCAATGCTGACCGACTTCCGGATTACCGACTGCTTTTGTTCCGTGATGATCGTCGGGCGTGCAAACTGTTCTGCTTTTGTTCCGATGCTGCAGTTTTTATGACAGCCTTGTGACCAAACTGATATTAAAATAGTTTGTTTTCCCGTTATTTTGAGCCGGACAGATACTGGGCAATATACCTTAGTTCGCGTATACACTGATGGCTGAATCCGATGCACAAGGCAAAGAAGACAGGAAGAAATTTTTTGTTGGCATGGCATTTGCTCTCTAATATAAGTGAGGCCGCGATCAATCAATGCATCGTGTGCACACAGGATAACGGAGTGATCGGGCTTCATTGATGACCACAGTTGAGAATGGAGTGAGGGTATGGATGTTGTTGTATGTTACAAAATTGTACCGGAAGAACAGGATATTGTTGTGAATGCCGATCGGACGCTGGCGTTTGATCGAGCAGAGTTGAAGATCGGTCAGTATGATTTAATCGCAATCGAAGCCGGTATGCAGATTGCCGAATCGACGGGTGGAAAAGTAATTGCCGTGACGGCGGGTGGCGCACAGATTGAAAGTACTAAATTAAAAAAAAGTATTCTATCAAGAGGACCTCATGAACTCCGGCTGATCAGTGACGAGCCTTTTAATGAAATGGACAGTTATTTGACCGCTAAAGTACTGGCTGCTGCGTTACAAAAGGTAGGGCACTATGATCTGGTTCTCTGCGGGGAAGGTTCATCCGATCTTTATGCTCAGCAGGTCGGCGTTCAATTAGGAGAATTGCTGCATGCTGCCACAATGAACGGTGTCAGCAAAATCACGCCGGACGGCGACAACATTGTTGTGGAGCGAACGTTGGAGGATGGTGCAGAGACGCTCAGAATGCCTTTGCCATGTGTGCTGTCGGTAACAGCCGACATCGCTGAGACCCGTGTTCCGTCCATGAAGGACATTTTAAGAGCGGGGAAAAAGCCGAGTATAAGCTGGTCGGCCAGCGATATCGATCTTGAAGCAGCCGATCGCCGGGTTGAAACTGTCGACACACTGGCTCCCCAAAAACAGGCACGCAAACATGAGATAATCGAGGGCGACGAGCCGGAACAAGTTGCCGGACTGTATGACAAATTACGGAAAGAACTGTGATCGGGAGGCCAAACAGGGTGGCAAAGTTAAATAAAATTTTTGTATTCAGCGATCATTTAGCGGACTATGCAGAACTGTCGGCGGGGGCCGGACAATTAGCCGAGACGGCATCTGGCCTTGTCATCGGAACAAAGGAAGAAGCCGAAAGAGCCGCTGACTATGGACTGAAAATTTACTGGATAGACCAATCATCCACAGACATTCCAGTGGAAAATTATACACTGGTTGTTGCGGCGCTTATCAAACAAGAGCAGCCTGATCTGATTCTAATGAGAAGCAGCAGACGAGACAAATTGATGGCTGGACGCTTAGGTGTCATGCTGAAGGCCGGTGTGGTAAGTGATGCCATTCAATTTGATGTAATCGATGAGCGGATTTTGACCATTCGGCATCTCGTGTACGGAGGAGCGGCCGTTCGGACTGAGAAACCTGTGACACGCATGAAAATTGCTTTAGTGGGACCGGGTGTCTTCACGGCATCTGCTGAGGAATCCGGCATTTCACCAGGTCCGGGTATTATCAGCTTGAATGATGTACCCATCGAATCGCATATCGTCCGCCTGAACACTCATCCTAAAAAACAGGCAGCGGCCAGCCTTAATAAGGCTAAATACGTTGTCAGCATCGGTCGCGGTCTGGAAAAACAGGAAGATCTTAAACTTATTGAGCAGTTTGCCGCGACGCTCGGTGCAGAAATAGCTTGTTCACGGCCGGTTGCCGAAGGTGAAAAATGGCTGCCGAAAGAGCGTTATGTCGGCGTATCCGGTGCGATCATTGCACCCGATATTTATTTTGCATTGGGTATCTCCGGGCAGGTTCAACACATGGTCGGTGTGAGCCGCTCACGGATTATCGTTGCTGTCAATAAGGACAAAAACGCACCCATTTTCCGCGAGGCGGACTACGGGCTCGTCGGTGATCTGTACAAAGTAGTTCCGGAATTGATAAAGCTTGTGCAGCAATAAAAAGAAATATGGTGAAGACAAATGAGCGAAGAAAAATTTGACGCTATTATTGTTGGCGGCGGGCTCGCCGGATCGACGGCGGCCTATGTACTTGCCGGTGCGGGAATGGAAGTTGTTGTTGTTGAACGGGGCGATTACAGCGGTTCAAAAAATATGACCGGCGGGCGGCTGTACGGGCACAGTCTGGAAAAACTGATTCCGAATTTTGCGTCCGCCGCTCCGATTGAACGTAAAGTCACGAAGGAACGAATCAGTCTGATGACTGACCGGGCAGCAACAACGCTTGATTATTTAAGCGGGGAATCAGCTGCCCTTGAACAATCTTCTTATGTTGTTCTGCGCGCGAAATTTGATCGCTGGCTGGCTGAGCAGGCTGAAAACAGAGGCGCCATGTTTATCTACGGTGTTCGGGTGGATGACCTGATTATTCACAATGGAAAAGTATGCGGGATTGTTGCCGGCGATGAAAGAATGGAAGCGGATGTCGTCATACTGGCGGATGGCGTCAATTCATTGCTCGCACAGAAGGCAGGATTGAAACAGGAACTTTCTCCCGATCAGGTCGCGGTCGGTGTTAAAGAAATCATTGAGCTGGGTGAAAAGCAAATTCAGGATCGATTTAACTTGACAGACGATGATGGATTGGCCTGGCTGTTTGCTGGTTCCTGCACCGGAGGGACTATCGGCGGTGGTTTCCTATATACCAACAGAACGAGTATTTCATTAGGTATTGTGACAACTGTTGCCGACATCGGTTTTTCGGACAAAAGCGTGCCGGCGATGCTTGACGATTTCAAAAATCATGATTTGATTCGTCCACTGATCAAGGGAGGAACGCTGACCGAATATTCCGCTCATCTTGTGCCTGAAGGCGGCTTGAAGAGCATTCCCGTTTTGTATCGGGACGGCGTTCTTGTCACTGGCGATGCAGCCAATTTTGTTATCAATATTGGCTACATGGTACGGGGAATGGATCTGGCAATTGAATCCGGCAGGCTGGCTGCTGAGACGGTCATACAGGCGAAAGAAAGGCAAGATTATTCGGCAAATACATTATCCGCCTATCAGAAGGCGTTGGATCAAAGTTTCGTTTTGAAAGATTTAAAGCGGTACCGGAATTTTCCTGCTTTTATGGAGAATCATCGGATCTATAACGATTATCCGGCAATGGTGAATACTTTGATGCACGATCTGTTTGTTGTGGACGGACATGAATCTGTGACTCTGTTGTCAAAGGTGAGAAAAAGCGTGAAACGAGTAGGCATTCTTCGGCTTCTAAAAGATGCCTTTAAGGGGGTTAGAGCTTTATGAACCCGTTGAGTACGGAACAAAAACTCAGTGTCGACAAAATTCATGTCAACGAGGCACGCGCACATATCCGGATCAATTGTGATTTTCCGGATAGAGAGCATTTGAAGAAACTCATGCTGGCTTGTCCTGCCGGACTTTACAAATTAAACGAGCAGAATACCCTAACCTTTGATTATGCCGGATGTCTGGAGTGCGGGACATGCAGAGTATTAAGCATGTCCAGATTTATTACAGATTGGGACTATCCGGAGGGCGGGTTCGGTATTGTTTACAGACAAGGTTGAGGGGAGTCTTTCCAGCCCTGCGGAAACAGATGATAGAGTGATTTATATAAGCAAAGGTGGAATAAGAAATGACGCGATTTCCCACGCTAAGTTCTCCAATTCAGATTGGAAACATGGTCTTAAAGAACAGAATGATGACGACTTCAATGTCGCCGGGGCATGGGTATGTGGATGATGAAGGCGGACCGACGCCGCGCATGCTCCATTATCTTCAGGAGCGTGCGGCGGGACAAACGGCACTGATCTGCCAGACGGTGGCCTTTTTTTATCGCAGGCCGGGTTTCGGCCATCCGCTGCCATTTGCTTACAATGATCGGCACCTAAACGGATTGAAAAAAATGGCGGATGCGGTGAAACCTGCTGGTGCGTTTCTGATCGGACAGCCGTGGGCCGTCCACGATTGGAAACCTTCGGATGAAGAGGAAGAAAAACCTTGGGGACCATCGAATGTCGTGATTCTGAAAGGGATGACACCGTTCACGCCGATGAAAAAAGAGCACATCGAGATCTTTAAAGAACAGATGGTACGCTGTGCACGGACACTTCAGAAAGCCGGCTGGGACGGTGTGGAAGTGATGGCCGGCGTTGGCGGGATTCTAAACCGATTTATATCCCCTGCAACAAACAATCGAACCGATGAATATGGCGGCAGCCTTGAGAACCGCTGCCGGCTGACGGTCGAAGTGATTCAAGCGATCAGAAAAGCTTGCGGACCTGACTTTGCCATATTATGCCGCTGGTCGCCCATTGAATATGTGAAAGGCATTCAGGAGGGGATGGATGTTGAACAGTCGCTGGCCGTCGTTCCTTATCTGGAACGGGCAGGCATTGACATGCACAATCTGGCAATCGGCTGGCATGAGTCTTCGGTTCCGCTGACAACAAAAGATATACCGGACGGCCACTGGTCCTGGGTATCGGAGAAGATCAAACAAGTTGCGAAGAAACCAGTAGCAACCGGATATCGTGAAACCGATCCGTTTATTATGGAACAGATACTGAAACAAGGGAAAGCAGATTTGATCGCCGGGCTGCGCTATAACATTGCTGATCCGGAATTCGTCAGAAAAGTGATAGAAGATCGTCCCGAAGATATCAACATGTGTATTTGCTGCTGCCGCTGCCTTGATGACGTAGTCAGCGAGGGTAAGCCGCTTGAATATTGCGGTGTGAACCCGCGGCTTGGCGCGGAATTAGACCAACCGTTCAAGCCGGTCGAACGTGTAAAGCGTGTGATGGTTATCGGCAGCGGCCCTGGTGGGTTGTCTGCTGCAAAAACGGCAGCGGAAAGAGGCCATCAGGTAACAATCTATGAACGAGGTCCGAGAATTGGCGGCTGCCTTGTCATGAGTGCCATTTTCAGCCCGATGTATGAACGTCTCAAAAACTATTATCAGACATATCTCAAAAAACATCCGGAAATCAAAGTAAAGCTTCATACAAAGGTGACACCTGAATTAGTTGATGCAATTAAACCTGACGCGGTCATTGTTGCCGTTGGCGGGCATCCTGTCTCGCTCGATGTTCCCGGCAGCAAAGGGAAGCATGTGGTTCAGTCTCATGATTTTCTTGAAATGCTCAATGGGAAGCCGCCCAAAAAGCCGGGATTATTCAATAAAGTGATGTGGAATTGCGGATCGGTCTTTCTGAGATTTTTCTACACCCCTCAGCTTGCAAGAACATTCATGAGCCTTTCTCACTGGCCGCTTGGGAAAAGAATCGCGATTATCGGCGGCGGCCTGCCGGGGTGTGAACTGGGCAAGGAAATGATGAAGCACAACCGCGAACTTACCATTTTCGAGGAAAGAAAAAAAATCGGCTGGGATGTGGGCGGCAGCGACCGTTTCCATATCCGCAGTGCTTTTAAAAAGTCGCCGCATGTTACGCTCAATGCACAGACAAAAGTCACACGTATTAATGAGACCGGCGTTTTTGCAGAAAATCAGGAGGGCCATGAATATTTTACACCGGCGGACACGGTCACCGTTACACTGGGTTTTGAAAAGAATATGGAGCTTGTTGATGCACTCAAGTCCAGAGTGAAGGAAATATACGCCGTCGGGGATTGTATCGAACCGGCACGGATGGCCGATGCAACGAAAGCCGGCTATCGCGCAGCCATTCATCTGTAGAATGTTCTGGATAATAGAAAGGAGCGACGTTCCGTGGAAAAAACAATCTATTATGAGATGAAAAAAGACGGTATTGCTTTTCTTGTAATAAATAAACCGCAAAGGAAAAATGCCATCGACGGTCAGATGATGGACGATCTGACCGTCAATCTGATGGCTTTAGACAATGATGCAAACGTCCGGGTCATCGTTTTAAAAGGCCAGGGTGAACATTTCTCTGCGGGCGGTGATCTGAAACAAAATGAGGGACGAAACCTGACGGTTGGTCAAAGCCGGCAATTACTGAAAAAATATACACGCACAGTACTGACAATTCAGCAGCTGAACAAACCAGTGATTGCAATGGTTGATGGCTATGCGATCGGAGGAGCGATGAGCCTTGCGCTCGCCTGTGACTTAATTGTTGTTTCGGACCGAGCGAAATTCATTGCAAATTTTGTTCAAATCGGGATTGTGCCTGAGATGGGAGCGATGCTGTTTCTTCCGCAGCTCATAGGTCCCTACCGTGCCAAGGAATTGTGGTATTCGGGTCGGACAGTTGGCGCAGATGAGGCTTGTCGGCTTGGTTTCGCTAACAGAATAGCCACACCGGACAATTTGGAGAAAGAGACTATGGAACTGGCTGAAAGCATTGCCGGACTGTCTGCGCCTGCTGTGCAGATCACTAAAAACATCACGAACGGTGTCTTGCGCCCGATGCTCCATCTGATTTTGGAGGCGGAATCGACGGCTTCACCCTTTTGTACGCAAACGCGGGAATATCAGATAATGGCAAAAAATTTTAACAAATAATGTATGGTATCGATCTGACAGTCATTTTAGATTCAATGGATAGGAGGTGTCAATGAATGAATAAAATTCGCGGCCGGAGATCGGGAAACATTCATTATGCCTGGAAAATATTTGCATGTTGTTGCGCGGTCAATGCCTGTGTATTGGGAATTGTTGCCAACACGGCCGGTATCTATCTTCAGCCCGTCAGCGCTGAGATGGGCTGGCCGCTTGCGAAAATGAATTTCTATCTGACGATTATTCAGATCGTCATGACCGTCACACTGCCGATTGTCGGAATCGTATTACCGAAAATAAATATTAAATTGTCGATCGGGCTTTCATGTTTTGTGATGGGGGCGACTTATGCTTTAAGCGCAGCGTTCCATTCGCTGACTGACTGGTATATTGCCGGCGTCATTCTTGGAATCTGCTATGCGTTTTTAATGTATATTCCGATTCCGTTGTTAATTAATAATTGGTTTAAAAAATATGTCGGCACGATTCTTGGCATTGTTGCAGCCGGTGCCAGCCTAGTCGCTGCTTTTACCAACCCGCTCGGCAGTTTGCTGATTACACAACATGGATGGCGTGTGGCGAGAATTGTTCTTGGGTTGGCTTCGATTTTACTGTCGGTTCCGCTAGTCATCGCTTTCTTGAAATATCGGCCGGAGGATATCGGCCTGAGACCCTACGGAACAGATGAAAATGCGGTAAATAACCGGGAAGGACAGGCCATCCGAGGTATGACGGCCAGGCAAGCAGCGAAAACGTTTCCTTTTTACTTCGTTTTTATTTTCTCCGGACTGCTCGTCATGAGTGCCTCGATGCTCCAACAGGTCCCTGGGTATGCAGTATCTGTGGGATTGTCGCCGACAGTGGGAGCGACCGGTGTTTCCTGCATTATGATCGGCGGCATTTTCGGAAAAATTGTGCTGGGAGGCCTGACGGATCGATGGGGATTCGCCAAAGCAGCCATTGTCGGTTGTTTATGCGGTTTACTGGGTGTCACCACACTTCTTCTGTCCGGGAATCGCCTGATCCTTTTTTTCATCGGAACTTTTCTTTTTGGCGGAGCCTACGCGGCCATTGTGGTTATTCCGCCGATGGCCGTGCGCGGAACGTTCGGCACCAAAGAGTACAGTCAGATCTATTCGTGGATTACAGTTGCGAACGGTGCGTTCGGTGCACTGACTCCCATTGCTGTCGGGATTATTTTTGATCGAACACATTCGTACAGCCTTTCATGGGAGATCTGTTTGGCTGCCTATGTGATCGTTGTCTTGCTTGTCGTCCTGACGCGAGTGACAAGCAGAAAACTAAGATCTCGGTATGAGATCAATTTGTAAACCGATTTCGATTTTAGGAAGAAAGGAGAGAAAGTATCTTGCTTTACCAGAATGTTGCAGAATTCTTGTTGCTGAACGCTGGACGTTATCCTCAGAAAACAGCGCTTGTTCATGGGCAGGAACGGATGACCTATCGACAACTCAATGAAACCGTTAATCGCCTCACCTATGGATTGCGCAGACTGGGCATCAGATCCGGTGATCCGGTCGGTTATCTGTTCCCCAATTCCATTCGATTAATTGAAATCTATTATGCACTTCAAAAGATTGGGGCTGTGGCTGTTCCGCTGAATACGCGATTGATTGCCAAAGAACTGAAGTTTCTTTTGCGGTCTTCACGTTGCAAAAGTTTAATCTTTGCTGAAGCATGCAGAGAGAAAGTTTCTTCTATAGAAAATGATTTTCCAACGGTTCAGTTTATTATCGATGCAAAGCAGACTCACACCAAAGAGATCAGTTTGTACACGCTTTTCACAGAAAGCACTGAGGAACCCCCTCTTTACAAGAACGGATATGCCTTGTCGCGCATTCAATTCACCGGCGGTACGACAGGGCTTCCTAAAGGGGTGATGCGGACTCACTTTAGCGATATAGCGGAAATCATCAGTGTGATGATGTCAAGCAAAATCGGGGCAACTTCGGATGAGACGGTTCTGATTCAATGTCCAATGGATCATCACGGCGGGCACAGTTGGTTTACCTCAGTCATTGGTGCCGGAGCGACCCTGATTATTTGCGATCACTTTAATGAGCAGAACATATTGTCTGCCATTGAACACGAACAAGTCACATATTTATTGTTATTGCCACCTTCATCCTATCTGCGGCTTCTTGAGTTTCCGTCTTTCCGCAACTATGATGTTCGTTCCGTGCGGCTTGTTCAAAGTGCGGCGGGGAGTACGACACCGGAAATTATCAGAAAAATTTATCAGGGATTTCCAAATTGTCAAATGAATTACGGATGGGGTCAGACGGAGAGCGGCACGGGATCCAGTCTTGTACTGACACTTGAAATGGCGGACTGGCAGCTTCCTGAAGCTGCCAGTATCGGGAAACCGATGCCTTTTATTGAGATGAAGATACTGGGAGAAGACGATAAGGAAGTGCCGATCGGGAAAATTGGCGAGTGTATCGTCAGAGGACCGACGATCATGGCCGGTTATTATGATCAGCCCAAACTGACAGAAAAGGTCAGGCTTGCGCATGGGTGGCTGCGAACGGGTGACATGATGAAGAAAGATGTCAATGGCAACTTTTATCTCATGTCTCGAAAGAAAGAAATGATCAAAACCGGCGGAGAGAATGTGTTCGCACAAGAGGTAGCCGATGTGATCCGAAAACATGAGAAAGTCCAAGACTGTATTGTCTTCGGCATTCCGGATAAAAAGTTTGGGGAAGCAATCATGGCAGTGTTACAGCTCAGGAAAGGCATGTCCATGACGCTGAGTGAACTGCAGGAGCATTGCAAAAAATATCTGGCTAGTTATAAAAAACCGCTTTATATAGAAACGATTGATTGTTTTCCAAGGAATGATGCGGGTAAGATGCAAAAATACAAACTTGTGCAGAAATTCAGAGAGAAAATGACGATTCAAAACAAGGTGGGCTGAGTGTGGTCAGAAAAGTTTTCTCACATCCGGATGTCTATTTAATTGAAATGCCTTTACAAGGCAATCCTCTGAAAAGCGTCAATGCTTATATCGTCAAAAGCCGGGAGAAGAGCCTGATTGTCGATACGGGTCTTAACACCCCGGAGAGTTTGCATGCTTTTAAAGAGGGAATCCATGATCTGTCAATTGACCCAAAAAGGACAGATATTTTTCTGACTCATTGCCACCCTGACCATGCGGAACTTGCTTATACACTTGGAAACACATTCTCCACCGTTGCGATCAGTCGTCAAGAGTATCTTTTTTCACTTAGGAAAACGTCCGAATCTTATTTTTTTCAGCTCATGAAACGGAGTAAAGATGAAGGGTTTCCGATACAGGAGATTAGTCAATTTTACCGCCCAAAAGCTGGTAGAAAAAAGGACTTTTTAAAAGCAGGGAATCTTCGTTTACTTGACGGGCACAGCAAGATGAGGATCGGTTCTTACGAATGGACATGCATTTCGACGCCAGGACATACGCCGGGCCATATGTGCCTTTATCTACCAGAACGTCAGTTGATGATGACGGGCGATCATGTGCTTTTTGCCATTAGTCCGGTCATTGGTTTTATGCCTGGAATCCGTGATCCATTAGGAAATTACTTGCAAAGTTTATACAATTTAAAAAAGATGGTCATTCAGTTTGCTTTTCCCGGACACGGAAATAGCGGTATGCCCGCTACCGAACGCATTAACCAGCTGATTAAGCACCACCAAAAAAGACTGAATGAAATCGAACGTCTCACATTTGAATGGCCGCATGCAAACAGTTATGAACTTGCAGGGAAAGTGAACTGGTCAACCGGCGGTGTTGCGTGGGAACAGTTGTCCCCAGGGCAGAGATGGATGGCGTTTACGGAAACCGTGGCTCATCTGGATCATCTCGTATGCGGTCATCGTATTCAGAGACAATGATGAGGATCTGTCAGCGATGTTTCCCATGGATTATCGTTGATCTGATCTTTCAGCAAAAATGATAGATGGAGTGTGTTTGAGATGGATTTTACGATAACGGAAGAACAAGAACTGCTGCTTGAGAGTTTGCGGGAAATTATGGCGCGCGACTGTACGGAAGATTATATGAAATATTGCAATGCGAATAAGCAATACCCAACCAGATTTGAAAAAGCATTGGCTGATAATGGATTTAATTTGCTTGGTATTCCGGAAGAATATGGAGGAACGCCTGTCGATACGACAACCACGATGCTGGTTGCCGAGGAGATTACTAAAAATGGCGGTCCGCACTTTACCTTTGGACAGGCATTATCGATTGCCGATATGCTGAAGTTTGGCTCGGAGAGTCAAAAAAAGGATACGATGGATGCCATTAAGGCGGGAAGAATTGCTTTTGTTCTCGGTTTTACCGAGCCGCAGGCAGGGTCTGACAGCAGTTCGATTCAGACCACTTTCAGGAGAAAGGATGGAAAAGTATTCATTAACGGTCATAAGACGTTTATGAGCAATGCCGCCCGGGCGCCTTACATGCTCTGCCTGGCCAGAAATGCTGATGAATCGGATGATGTAAATAAGCGGCACGCTTTCTCGATGTGGTGGATCCCGATGAATGCGCCGGGTGTCAAAATTGAGCGCATTGACAAGATCGGCTGGCATATGCTTGATACGTGCGAGGTTTATCTTGAGAATGTCGAACTGGAAGAAAAAGATCTTGTCGGCGTTGAAGGCGACGGTTTCATGCAGGCGATGATTAATTTTGAGGTTGAGCGGCTGTATATCGCTGCTTCGCTGCTCGGCATGGCTGAGTGTGCTTTTGAAGATGCCGCAAAATATGCCAATCAGCGGGTACAGTTCGGTAAGCCGATCGGCAGCCGGCAGTTGATTCAGGAGAAAATTACGTATATGAAAATTAAGATTGAGAATATGCGAAACATGGTCTATAAGTGCGCGTGGGAAATCGATCATCATCAACCCGTACAGATCTCGTCGGCTTTGGCTAAGCTATACTGTGCACAGTCAGCGAACGAAGTGATCGACGATGCGATGCAGATTATGGGAGGGATCGGCTATACGACTGACTGCCGGATCTCCCGCCTTTGGGTCGATGCCCGTGTGCATCGGATCGGCGGAGGAACAGACGAGATCATGATCCATATTGCCGGCCGGGCAATTTTAAAGCAGTATCAGTAAGCGTCAGCTCGATATGAATGATTAAGCAAAATCGTATATAAAATATGGCTCAAATAAAGTGAATAAAAAAAGTGAGCGGTTAAAATGACCGCTCGCTTTTTTTGCGTTTTTCCTGACACCCAGTGCCCATCTTTTGCTGAAGAGACAGCATCCGGACAAACCTCCGTTTCAGGCGGCCCCGTACGGACGATTGGAACAGTCTTTTCCGCGTTGTTTGATCACTCGGCCGATTGAATGCCGGAAGGGAGGAAGACGAGCGGACATTGGCGGAACGATCGGCGCTAGACTTATGGGCCCGACAAGAATCTGATACGAAAAGCAGCAAGAACAGGTGAATGTAACAAACAACTTGGCGGAAATCGTTGAAAATCCGGATCCCGGCCGGGGCATAAGGCTGGCGATAAGGGCAGATGTATCTAAACGACTTGTTCTTATGTACGGCCTTTTCTGAGCGTCGTTTTTTGATTCTATCACAGAGAATGTTGACACATGCGCAATTCCGGGACTCCCTCCGGTCCCTGCTGATGTTGAAGTAAAATCCGTTTCATGCTTTCGGAAAGCGGCCCGGATTTTTTCTGCCGGTAGTCGAAATGAACTAATGTCACGTGCCCCCGCGCATGCCAGCGTCCTTCTTCATCTGAAACGGCATGTTCGACGTTGAAACTTGAATGAGCAATAGACCCGATCCACGTATAAACCGTAATCTTTTCATTATAAGTCGTCTGATGAAGATAGTCACAATGTGAGGACGCCACGATGACTTGAAAATCATTTAAATCGAGACTGGGTGTGAACAGCCGAAAAATTCCCCGCGTCCCTTCTTCAAAGTAGGTATAGTAGACAGCATTGTTTACATGGCGCATGCCGTCACAGTCATTCAGTCGAACAGTCAGGTGGGTCTTAAACATTGCATGATTCCTCCCGCAGCTGATTTAGAATTTCTTTTTCTATTCTATTTATCTGTCCGGTTATCCGGACCGTTATTGCAGCGATAGACTAATAGAATATTTCATACGTAACCTTATCAAGTTCTTAATTTAACGCCGATTTCATTTATAGTTTCATCAAAAGGAAACCGGATTTTTGTTGATTTCCTGTAAATAAAGTTCAACGCGTTTGCACCGCAAAATACCGTACTTCAAATAAAACAGGTGGAATATCCGCCGCCTGCTCCGTTCCTCAGGTTCAGTGAGTTGACACAATTGTCACGATTTCAGATCGTGCGAGCGGTTATCTCTCCATCAAGGATGGGCATTGAATCGAAAAGCCGTATTTCATTTTTAACGCCCGATCGGAGGCGGGAGGAACAAATTCGGATACATCGCCGCCTTGCTGGGCAATTTCTTTGACAATACTTGAACTCAAAAAGGAATACTGATTGCTGCTCATGATGAAACATGTCTCAGCTTCTGGAGCCAATTTTTTATTAACAGATGAAATCTGCAGTTCATATTCGAAATCGGAAATGGCCCGCAGACCGCGCAGAATGATCGCACACTTTTTTTTCTTAAGATAATCGACAAGCAGACCGTCGAAGCTGTCGATTGACACATTTTTAAGATGTCCGGCCGCTTTGAGCAGCAAAAGCATTCGTTCTTCAAGAGTAAACAACGGCCGCTTTGATGAGTTATTGAGAACGGCGACGATGAGGTGATCAAATATCTGGCTTCCGCGTGTAATAATGTCGAGATGACCCCGTGTCACCGGATCGAAACTGCCGGGATAAATAGCGGTTTGTAACATGACGCTTCCTCCTTTTTTAGTGAAACAGGGCGTGCTAAATCTGAACTCTCCACAAACCGTGGCGATTACAATAGGCGTAAGCAGCAAAACCGCGTTTGCAGTGAAAGACGCAATTAATACAAACATCACGGTTACAGTAAGCGTAAGCGTCCTCATCGGCAAGTGCAAAAGTGACAAGCGGATATTGCGCGACTCTCAGTCTTTTGAATTGACTGCCTGTAGCTGTTTTTAAATAGACCCACTCGATCCGATGCGTTTTATCCATGGGATGCGGCCGGCTGCTGATTTCAACTTTTGCCGCATGAGATTTTGAGATGCCTCCGGTGAATGTCAGCAGCGGTAAGTGTTCTTCTTCTCCATTGCCGCTATCTTTTGGAATTAATTGCTCCATTTTCTGGCCGCAACATGTCGGATCGGAGGCCGGTGAAGACTTGATTTCTTGAATAAACAGTCGATGACATTTGTTGCAGACAAAAAAATGGGGATCTGCACTGATCAATTCCGGCCGTTTGTTGAGTATTTTCTGCCTTTTCATTTGTAATCTCAGTTGCCTTGCGTCCATTTTTTCATCTCCCGATGGTTATTGAGCTGCTGAAAGTCTACCTGCATAGAGGCCAACCCTCCAAATAACTGAATATAAGGAGGGCAGTCTATACATAAAATCTATTGTTGGGACGGTCATTCTGAAATCTATTTTATACGGCGGATTTTTCTTCTTTAATGGCGTCAATCAATGCAGGCAAAATCTCAAGTACATCCCCCACGACCGCATAATCGGCAATTTTAAAAATGGGCGCATCTGCATCTTTATTAATAGCAACGATTATTTTTGAACCCTTCATGCCGGAGAGATGCTGGATAGCACCGGAGATGCCGCAGGCGATATACAGATCCGGCCGTACTGTTTTTCCCGATTGTCCGACCTGATGCGGAGCGGAGATCCATCCGGCATCGATCACCGCGCGAGTCGCGCCGACGGCACCGCCGAGGAGATCGGCTAATTCTTTGACAAGAGCGAAATTCTCTGCCGTTCCCATTCCCCTTCCGCCGGAGACAACGACTTTTGCTTCTTCAAGCGGAATACCGGAGGCATCCTGAGCATTTTTTATCGTGTCGATAATCTTAATATGAGAATTGCCTGGAATGCCGGCGATTTCTTCTTGAACGATCTGTATATCTTTGGCAGTCTCACTTTTTTTCTTCTCGAAAACACCGGCGCGGAATGTGGCAATCTGCGGGCGGATTTCCGGGCTGGACAGTGATAAAAGGGCATTCCCTGCATAAATGGAACGCGTCCAGACGATGCTGCCGTCTTTGCCGGCCGTCAGCGACTGACAATTCATTGCTGCGCTTGTTTTTAGCTTTCCTGCCAGACGTGCTGCGATTTCGCTGCCATCGTCGGTATCGCTGAACAAGATAACTGCCGGTCTGTATTTTTCTGTGAGTGAGGCGAGCGCCTGTGCCTTGCCGGCTGTCCCGATTGCGTCCGCGATGTGGATCCGGATCGTTTGGTCCGCGCCGTATTCTGCTGCTGTTTTTGCGGCTTGATCGGCTGATTGCCCAATGTATACGCCGGTCAATCTTCCGCCTGTCCGATCGGCGATGTCCCTGCCCCTGCTAAGCAATTCCAGGCACGAATTTCTGAGCGTGCCGTCTTTTTCTTCAAGGTAAACCCAAACATTGCTGCAACTTGAAACGTCCATTGTTTTTCCCCCTTAGACAAGCTTGTCGGCAGCAAGATAGTCAAACAATTTCTGTGCGCTGTCCCGCCCTGATTTCTCACAGATTGAGATGCCGGTCTTTTTAGGCTCAGGTGCGGAAATTTTCAAATGATGCAGTGGCGGTGCTTCGAAAGAAAGATTCAATTCAGATACTTTTATTTGTTCAATTTTTGCGCGGTTGGCCGCCATTTTGCTTTTGATTGTTGCAAGGCGCGGTTCGTTGAGCGTATCGCTTGCCGTCAGCAATATGGGATAATTCGTTTCAATGACTTGGTAACCGTCTTCTGTCTTGTGATCAACGGTTAATTTTTCATCATTCACGACGATTTTGGTGACATGCCTGATCTGCGGGATGTTTCCTTGTTCCGCCAATTGAATGCCGACCTGACCGGCATTGGTATCCATTGCCTGATCGCCGCAGAAAATCACATCGAAGGATCCGAGTTTTTTAATCGCGGCAGCAAGGATGGCACCGGTTGCAAACGCATCCGGCGATCTGAACTGATCGTTTTGAATAAGCACGGCCCTGTCGGCTCCGACTGCGATACATGCCTTCAAAGATTTAAGCGCCTGATCGTTTCCTACGCTGACAACGGTTACCGATCCGCCTAATTGTTCTTTTAACTGAACGGCCGCTTCAAGCGCGTTTTTGTCGTATTCACTGATTGCAAGGGCCGCACCGGAGAAATCCAGCTGGTTCTTTGCCGCATCCCACTTGATTTCCAGGTTGTCGGGCACTTGTTTCGCACACACAAGCAAATTCATTATGAACGCCTCCATTTATTAAAAAAAATCAGGCAAGCAATTTTCGTGAGATGACAATTCTTTGAATCTGATTCGTACCCTCGAAAATCTGAAATACTTTCGCGTCCCGCATCAGTTTCTCGACCGGATATTCTTTGCTTACACCGTATCCGCCGAAAATCTGCACAGCGTCGGTCGTCACTTTAACGACCGTATCACCGCAGAAGGTTTTTGTAATTGCGCCTGCTGTGACGACATCCCGGCCTTCATCAATCAGGTTCATCGCGTACTGGACGAGACGGCGGGCGGCTTCGGTCTGAATCTCCATATCGGCAAGCATCATTTGTATGGCCTGAAAATTTGCGATTGGCCGGCCGAATTGTTCTCTTTCCTTTGCGTATTTGACACTTTCATCGATGGCAGACTGGCAGATACCGAGGGCCAGACTGCCGACGAATGCGCGTGAGATGTTGAGTGCGTTCATGGCAATTTTAAAACCGTCTCCCTCACTGCCGATCAGATGGCCGGCAGGAACGTGAACGTTTTCAAAAATAACATCTGTCGTGTTGGAGAGCCGCAGTCCCATTTTGTCCTCTTCTTTTCCGACGGTGATGCCGGGACGGCTTCTTTCAATGATGAAAGCAGAAATACCTTTTGTACGCTGACTTTTATCGGTCGAAAAGAATGCGACATAAACATCGGCAACGCCGCCGTTCGTGACAAAGCATTTGCTGCCATTGAGGATGTATTCATCACCCTCTTTAACGGCCGTCGCGCGGATTGATCCGGCATCGGATCCGGCATTCGGCTCAGTCAGTGAGAAAGCGGCGAACGCTCCCGGAACGATAATGTCGGCAAACAATTTTTTTTGAGCCTCGTTGCCGGAAAGGATGACGCCGCGAAGCGCGACGAAAGTCGTGACGAGCGAAATGGCGAAGCCTGCATCGACTTTGGCCAATTCTTCGAAAATAATAGAGGTTGTTTTGAAATCAAGCCCCGCTCCGCCGAATTCTTGGGGAATTTCCAGAACGTGCAGTCCCATATCGAATGCTTCCTGCAGCAGTTCTCTGGGAAATTTGCCTTGACGGTCGAATTCTTTTACGTGCGGTTTGACTTTCTTTTGAGCGAATTCGCGGACCAGATCTCTGAGTTCCCGTTGCTCGTCAGTTAAGATGTATTCCACAATAAAAACCCCCAATGTGCAGTATATTGAGAAACCATTCACAACTTCGATCTCACACTCAATATACTGCAATGAATAATGGGGCACAATTTAATGTTTACACACGTCTTTTGATTTTCAACTGATTTTCAATGAATCACGAAATCTGATTTAATGTTAAGAATAACTAATGAATGGTACATTGGCTTAACGTAAAAAGTTCAACGTTGTTCTTTTTTTCCTTCTTTTTGAGCCTCTTTTACGATAAAATCCCGGAAATTAAGAACGATCGGCGATTTAGTTTGATGCGGGATGACCAGTGACAGCATTCTCGGTATTTTCGGATGGATGCGGATTACGGCAATGTTTTCCCAAAGAATGTGAGTCACGATTTTTGAGGAAATAAAGGCGACGCCCTGATCCTCTGAGACCAGGCCCAGGCACGTGTCAACATAGTTTGTATAATAGACATAATTGGGTTCAAATCCGGCTTTGCTGCAGGCAGCCATGACGTCATGATAAAGGCCCGCCGATTTGGAGAAACGAATAAACGCTTCGTTGCGCAGATCTTTCAATTCGACGACTTCCGACTTGGCCAAAGGATGTTTTTTTGATGTGACGAGGACAACTTCGTCTTCCACGAGGGGAAAAGTATCCAATCTGAATTTTCCGGGCTCGGCTTTATCGGCGGCTGTTAGAAAAGCTGCATCGATCTTACTGCTGAATAAAAGCGGGTACAGATCAAAACATTCGGCTTCGTGTATATTCACATGGACGTGCGGATAATGCTTGTCAAATTCACCAATAAAATGCGTGATCCCATATGCTTTCAGCGCGGGTGTTCCTCCAATCTCCAGCTCCCCTTTTTCGCCGACCGCATATTGATTCATTTTTTGTTTTAACTGCATGACACATGTATCGATCGTTTGTGCATAATCGATAAAGTCGCAGCCGGCTTCCGTGGGCTTTACGACTCGTGTCGTGCGTGAAAAAAGTTCAACGCCGAGTTCCTCTTCAAGCTTTTTCAGCTGCTGAGAAAGAGAAGAAGGAGTGATACTCAATTCATTGGCGGCATTGGTTAAATTGTTCCATTTTTGAATGGCCAGAACGTATTTTACTTGGATTAGTTCCATAAAGGCTCCTCCAATACGTGATATGTGAAGCGGTAAAAGATCACTTGAACAATGAAAGTGGTTGCATACCGATTCCATTGATTAATTATAGTGAAAAGAGATAAAGTGTCTCAATGATTTCATGGAAAATACAAAATTTTTAAAAAAAGAAATCATTTAGTGAGATCGTGTATAGACACAAACATTATTCATGGCTTTGTGAATAAAATAACAATTTGGGCCAATAGGCAAACACTTGCTAAATAATCGGCGTGCATCAGAGCATATATCAGGATTGCTCAAAAATGAAATGAGGTTAACGTATTCCAAATTGTTTTTGATTATGAAACGGCTTACATTATAGACGTGCAAGGGAAGCGACTTCAAAGAATTCTTTGCACGATGGCTCGACAATGTCGTCATGCCAGGGGTTTGCCAAACGCCTATAAGCGGAGTGGATCCATGGATAGAGCCGGCAATAACTCCTTTACGGAGAAAAAATGGAGGAGAATTGGGTATGAAGCTCACGGATCAGGAACTTAAAGATTTGTGTCTGAAGACGCGTCATGTCGTTGAAAACGATCTTGAAGCGCTGCAGCCGGAAATCGAACAAACGCATGTTTTCCCGAAAGAATATTTCGATATCTGCCGCGAAAACAAATTATTTGCTCTGACACTTCCGGAACAATTCGGCGGATTGGGGTTGAGTGTCGAACAATTTTTCCCGGTACTCGAAGAAATCTGCCGCGGACCGGGCGGCATGCGCATGAATTTGCACTATGCTAACGGTCTTGATTGGGATATTCTGTACGAACATGGCTCTCAAAAACTAAAAGACAAGTACATGAACAAATTTGCCAGCGGCGAGTTTTTCACGAACTTTGCCCTGACTGAACCGGATTGCGGCACCGGTGCCGATATTCGAACGACGGCCGTAAAAAAGGGCAGCAAATGGGTTTTGAATGGCAAGAAAACGTTGATTTCGCACACCGATATTTCTGGGGCCAGCTATGTGATTGCAGTCACAGATGAAAACAAACGCAAAAAAGGCGGAATCACAGCATTCTTTGTGGAGCAGGATCTGCCTGGATTTACTGTTGAGCCGATGCCGCACATGATGGGCTGCCGCGGTGCCGGACATGGTTATATCTTTTTAAAAGATGTCGAGGTCGACGACGATCATGTACTTGGCAATGTCGGCGAAGGTCTGGAAATCTTCATGGATGCGCTCGCACTGTCCCGTGCGTCGATCGGTGTCAGCTGCCTCGGACTGTCACAGAGATTCCTTGAATTGGCGATTGCCCGTGCGAAAGATCGTGTCACTTTCGGCAAACCGCTGATTAAACGTCAGGCCGTTCAGCAAATGATCGCCGATATGGGCACACAGGTCTACGCGCTGCGTACCATTTTGATGGATACGGCACGGCAATTCGATCACGGTGAAAGCATTGAAATGAAAGCATCGATGAGCAAGCTGTTCGGTATTGATACCGTTCGTACCGTCTCTGATTCCTGCCTGGAAATCTTTGGCGGCATCGGCTATTTTGAGGACAATCCTTACGGCCCGGTTGAAAGAATGTACCGCGATGCCCGTGCCCTTTGGTTTGAAGAGGGTCCGCGCACGGTACAGCGTCTGACGGCGGCCCGTCCGCTGATCGCAAACGGCGGATTTATTGAGTAACAGCCGCATTCAAAAAAAGAGTAATGGAGCATGGCAGGAGCACAAACTCGTGCTCCATTATTTCATTCAGAAAATTGAAAATAATATTGGCGCTTGTTGTTCCTTCACCCAAAATGTGCATTCGTACAGAAAAATTCATGGATTAAATGAGGCGAAGCGAAATGATAAACAATGGAAAAGTGGGTCATGTCCGCTGGGGGATTACCACTCTCCTGATTTTTGATTATATCGTTCTTTATATGGGGAGAGTGGCCATGTCGACGGCAGTCCCGGCGTTAATGAAGCAGTACGGCTGGGACGCGACGCAGTTTGGCTGGATATCGACCGCCTTTTTTATCGGCTATGCGGTGACGATGATTCCGGCCGGCTGGCTGGCCGATCGTTTCGGCGGCGGGCTGGTACTGATCTTTGGTACGTTATGGTTCTGCATTTTCACCTTTCTGACACCTTTTGGATCGACCCTCGGTCTGATGATGGTGATCAGGATTTTGGTCGGTATCGGTCAGGGTGTGTTCGTTCCTTCTAATTCTTCCATTCTCTCGCGGTGGTTTCCCAAGAAAGAATCCGGAAAAGGAATGGGCTTTCTGCTGATGGGTATTCCGATCGGCATTGCCATTACAATGGTTGCCGCTTCATGGCTACTCAGTTCTTTCGGATGGAAAACGCTTTTTATCTCCTTTGCCTGCCTGGGACCGATCTGGTGCCTGTTTTGGTGGAAATTCGGTAAAAACACACCGGCCCAGCATCCGAAAATAAGCAAAGAAGAGATGGACTATATCAACAGTGATCAGCCGGCTGCTGCTCAGGCGGCTGCCGGCGGACCGGAACTGAAAAAATCGGATATTTTTTCAAATTTTTCGGTCTGGGCCTGCGCAATTTCATATTTTTGTTCAAACTATCTCTTTTTTCTTTTTATGACCTGGCTGCCGACTTATTTTGCCCTGGGCCGGGGTATTAAGGTCAGTTCAAGTCTTTTCTATTCCATGCTGCCTTATCTTGTCGCGATCATCACTTATCCGCTCGGCGGAACGGTTGCCGATATTTGGACAAAGAAATATGGCCCGAATATCGGCCGCAAACTCGGCCCGATTATCGGATTGGCGCTGGCCGGCGTTTTCCTGCTGTTTGGTACGCAGGCGTCGAATATCTGGATGGCGGTCGGTCTCATGTCGCTTTCCAATGGATTGCTTTGTTTTACGATGGGGTCTTACTTCTCGATTCCTATGGACTTCTCAAAGAAAAATACGGGAACGATTTCCGGATTCAACGGCTTTATCGGCACATTTGCCGGCATTGTCGCGCCAGTCGTCAGCGGCTGGGTCATCGATGTCAGCGGGCAGTATTCATCGGCTTTATATCTTGGGGCAGCCGTTGCCGTGCTGGGTGCGATCATTATGCTGTTTGCCAGAATCCGGCCGCTGGCGGGCCGCAGTAAGCAAGAAGACGTGGCCTGATGACAGTCCTGAATGCAATTAAAAATAAAATGGCAGGAAGTTTATACTTATCGCTTTGCCAAGGAGGAATACAAAATGAAACCATTGGAAGGCATCAAGATCGTTGAAATGACTTCTTTTATTGCCGCGCCGGCAGTTCCAAGAGTACTCGGGGAATGGGGTGCCGACGTTATTAAGATCGAATCACTGAAAGGCGATCCGAGCCGCACGCAGGGGGGAGTATGGAACATTCCTTACAGCGTTGAGGAGAATCCCGGCTTCGACATTGCTAATGTCAATAAGCGTTTTGTCAGCCTCAATTTAAAAAGTGAAGCAGGCAAAGAAGCGGCTTATAAAATATTGGAAAACGCCGATGTGCTGGTCACAAGTTTTCGGACGAAAGCGCTGCAGCGCCTTGGCTTTTCCTATGAACTATTAAGTGAAAAATTTCCGAAACTTGTGTTTGCTCAGATTCTCGGCTATGGAGAAAACGGTCCGGAGAAAGATGCCGCCGGCTTCGACGCGACAGCTTATGTTGCCCGCGGCGGCATCCTGACATCAATGACTGAGCCGGGTGAATCTCCGCTGAATGAAGTCAACGCCTACGGCGATTTTCAGGCGGCGATGTGCCTGGCTTCAGGAATATGCGCGGCGCTTGTCGGCAGAAACAAAAGCGGCAAAGGCGATAAAGTGACGGTCAGCCTCCATCACACAGCGCTGTTCATGATGAATATTGCGATTGTCGCATCGGAATATGGCAACAAGTACCCGAAATCGCGGCGAAAAGTCGCCAATCCGTTTAACAATACGTATAAATCGAAAGACAACAGGTGGTTTGTTTTCTGCGCGCCGGAGTATAATCGTGATTTTAACAAGGTCATGAGGATGCTCGATCGTCCCGATCTTATTGATAATGAAAAATACCGGACAGTCGAACGTGTCAATGAATTGGGTGTCAACTCGGAGATTATCGACATTATCAGCGAGCAGATGGCAAAGAAAAATCTCGATGAATTAACCCGCCTTTTCAAAGAGAACGACCTTGCTTTTGAGAAAGGGTACACGCCGGATGAAATTCTGGAAGATGAAGAAGCGTGGGCCAATGATTGCTTGAGAAAGGTCAAATATCCGACGGGCGGCGAAGCAACATTAATTACTTCACCGGTTCGTTTCAAGAGTATCAGCAGCCCGCCGATGAATCTTTCTAAGCCGCTTGGTTACCATACGCGCGAAGTGCTTAAAGACGCAGGTTATTCTGATGAACGCATTGAAGCCATGGAAAAAGATAATGTATTGATATGCGGCGATAACTAACAGGCGGATTGGGTTGTCCATATTAATGAAGAAAACTGCAAAGACAGTAAAGGAGCAATGACTATGGCCGACGAAAAGTTTCAAGTCATCGTGATCGGCGCCGGACTCGCGGGCATCGCCGCCGCTTATCGCCTGGCAGAAGCGGGAAAAGAGGTCATGCTTGTTGACAGGGGCGAGTATCCCGGGGCAAAGAATGTCAGCGGCGGCCGGATTTACACTTATGCTTTGAAAAAACTGATGCCGGAAACATGGCAACATGCACCGCTTGAACGGGAGATCAAGCGGGAAATAATGATGATGATGACTGACGCAGACAGTATGATGATCGACACGACCTTTGCTTCTCCCAAAGCACAGTCGTTTTCAGTTCTCAGAAGTTCTTTTGATGCCTGGCTTGCTTCACAGGCGGAAGAAGCAGGAGCTATGCTGATTCCGGGAACGACCGTCGACGGGCTGCTCATCCGCGATCAGAAGGTATGCGGCATTCAAACAGGCGGCGAAACCATTGAAGCTGATCTGGTGATCGATGCAGAAGGTGTCAATGCATGGGTCGCCGAACGCGCCGGGCTCCGTCCTAAAGTGGCTGTCAATGATATCGCTGTCGGCGTTAAGTGCGTTTTTAAGCTGTCCGAAACGTCAATCAATGAACGCTTCAACGTTTCTTCCGGAGAAGGCGCGGCGATGCTGTGCGCGGGAGACTGTACGCAGGGAATCAGCGGCGGAGCCTTTTTCTATACAAATAGGGAGAGCATCTCGACCGGTATCGTTGCTGATACGTCTTCGCTGAAAGCCTCCGGACTTTCACTGACAGATATGCTTGAACGCTATCTCCGGCATCCGGCGATTGCCCGCTATCTCAGCGGCGCCGAATTGATCGAATATAGCGCACATTTGATTCCGGAAGGCGGATTTCAGTCGCTGCCGCCGCTTTATGCGGATGGATTTTTGATTGCCGGCGATGCGGCGGGTTTCGTCATCAACCGCGGATTTACCGTGCGCGGGATGGATTATGCGCTGATGTCCGGCATCGCTGCGGCGGAAACAGCGATCGAGGCGATTGATGCCGATGATTTTTCAAAAGAGAAACTGAAAATCTATCAGGATAAACTGAAACCGACGGTATTAAAAGATCTGAAAACACTCAAACACGCGCATGATTATATCGCGCACTCGAAGTACTTGTTTACGGCTTATCCGCAGCTTGCGACCGATCTGATGAGCCGCCTGTACACTGCCGACGGTACACCTTCTAAATCGGTTATCAGCATGGCCAGGCAAATGATGAAGGATGACAAAGTGCCGCTGTTCCATGTTTTAAAAGATGCTTTTAAAGGAAGTCGTTCACTATGATCAACATGAAAATGGATGAATGTCTGGCTAAAAACCGTTTTGACAGCGACGACCGCCATCCCCACATCATCATTGATCCGCAGCAATGCCTGACGTGCGTCCATAAAGCATGTACGCGCTGCTGTCCGGCAGAACGTTATCAGTGGGATGAAGCGCAGCAGCAGTTAAAATTTGACCATGTCGGCTGCCTGGAATGCGGCAACTGCCGGTTTGTCTGTGAACGGCTGAATCAGGGTATGCCCGGTTATTCATGGAATTACCCGGAACAAGGGAAAGGCATTATTTTCAGAAGAGGCTGACCCGTACGTCTTTAGCGATGTGAACGTTATCGTGTTGCACGCTTTAAATGCTTCGATGAAAGGCTGGTGAATGGTATGCCGTTCGGGATCAAATTAACACAGTCGCAGGTCCATAAATATCGCTGCGAAGGACAATGGGGCGACGCTACATTAGCCGATTATTGGCGGATGGCAGTTTTATGTTTCCCGGATAAGGTTGCGGTCAGCGACAGCCACGGTAAATGCTTTACCTATCGGGAAACGGACTGCGCGGCTGATAAAGTCGCTGCTTTCCTTATAAAAACAGGTGTGTGTCCGGGAGATTTTGTCTCCGTTCAGCTGCCGGGCTGGGCTGAGTTTGCCGTTATTTACGCCGCGTGTCTGAAAGTCGGGGCCGTCATCAACCCGATTTTACCCAATTTTCAGCTTCACGAATTGTCCTATATTCTGAACAAGTGTGAATCTAAGGTACTCTTTATGCCCGTCCGATTCAGAAAACAAGACTATCTGTCCAATATTTCGCCATTGAAAACAGATGTTCCGTCTTTAAAAAAGATTGTCGCCGTTGAAAAGGAGAATGAAACGGCCGGTCAGCTGACGCTTTCAAAAATATTGGAACCGTTCGCCCCTGCGGCAGGTTATCGTCTGCGACGTGCCGATGATCTGGCGGCTGTGCTTTTTACTTCGGGGACTGAAGGCTTCCCGAAAGGGGTTATGTTGACACATAATAATATCATTGCCAGCGAAAGAGCGTTCTGTGCAAATTTTCATCTGGATTATCTGGACAAAGTTTTTATGCCGGCGCCGGTCGCTCACGCCATCGGTTTTCATCATGGAGTTACGGCTTCTTTTATGCTTGGAGCGACGTGCCTGCTGGAAGATGTGTATTGCGCCGAAGAAGCTGTGCGGCTCATCACTGAAGAACGCTGCAGCATCGCAATGGCGAGCACACCTGTTGTTTATGATCTGATCCGTTGCCTTCATGAGCAAAAGCGGACACTTCCGTCGCTGCACGTTTTCTTGTGCGGCGGATCAGCCGTTCCGCGTATGCTCCTGCAGCAGGCGCTTACTGTCGGCCTGAGAATCATGAGCATCTATGGTTCGACGGAAAGCGTACCGCACACTGCTTCGAAACCGGACGATCCAGCGGATCTGCTGCTCACGGACGGTTGTGCTCTGCCGGGCATTGAGATTAAAGTTGTTGACAAAAGCCGCAAAGAAGTAGACTGCGGTACAGAAGGCGAGGAGGCGTCGCGCGGGCCGAACGTATTTGTCGGATACCTGAAAGAGCCCGACCTGACTGCCAAAGTGCTTGACGATGACGGCTGGTATTACAGCGGTGATTTATGCAGGCAGGATCCCAGAGGCTACATCCGGATCACCGGAAGAATGAAAGATATCATCATCAGGGGCGGCGAAAATATCAGCAGTGCCGAGGTCGAATGGATACTCATGCAACATCCGAATGTATCCGAAGCAAGCGTTGTCGGCATGCCGGACAAAAGGCTCGGGGAACGATCCTGTGCCTATGTTGTTCTTAAAAATCCGGCAAAAGGGCTGACACTGCCTGAAGTTCAGAAGTTTTTCCGCTGCCTTCATGTGGCTAAATATAAATATCCCGAACGAATAGAAGTAGTCGGACAATTGCCTCACACCGCTTCAATGAAAGTTAAAAAATATATACTAAGAAAAGACATCAGGCGAAAGATGCAGAACTGAATGGATGGATCGTCGAGTGGTTGATTATTGGTATTGTATGGCGTGAGACTGCTGATTCATCTCAAAACCTTATTGGCCGAACGGAGAGAGCAAGATTCGGTATAACTCTGACCGAAACAAAGTGAGATCCAGTATAGCGTATTAAAACATGTAAATGCCCCTAAAATTGGATTTTATCTGATCCAGCTTTAGGGGGTTTTGTATAGCTGAATATTTATTCGGCTGAGACTGACAGAGCAGGGTAAGCTCATATTAACAGCTTTCGCACCGTTACCCATGGCCGTAATGACTGGGATATTTGAGATATTTGAATCCGAAGAATGCATCGTGCTTGATTCTCTTATAGAATGATTGGTGCATCCTAGTCGGCAAAATAGACGGGACCGGATGAGATCTTTTTTCACACAATAAGACAATTGGTTGATTCATTTGATCCTGAGTTAATAGACCGGGAGAAGCGGCCTATGATAAAAAGAGTTTCTGCAAAAAAGGACATTTTAATAAATGGTACGAAGAGAGGGAGGGTATGAAAAAGCGTGCCCATAAAATAGCATCGGTCATCGGTTTTTATCCGTGCCCGTGAACGGTATATATGAAAGACTACAGCGGCAGAAAGACTGTAAAATGGGTTCCTTCATTATATTTGCTTTTTACCGTGATTCTGCCATCGCACAACTCGATAATTTTTTTAACGAGAGGAAGCCCCAAGCCGTTTCCGGATGAACTTCTGGTCGTGTTTCCCTGATAGAATTTGTCGAAAATATGGTGGATGACAGCCTCCGTCATGCCGATCCCGTTATCGGAAATATCCACCCGTATCATTCCTTGATCCTGGATCAGTGAAACATTTACTGTTCCGTCCTGCTTTGAAAATTTGATGGCATTGTCCAGCAGGTTGATCCAAACCTGCATTAACAAATCTTCTTTTCCCAAATAAGTCATATTTATCAGATCGATCTCGAAGTTAATATTCTTTTTACTCCAATTCGGCTCCAGCAGAAGAATGGCCTGGCGTATTTGCTCATCGAGCCGGAATGTTTGTTTATCCATAACCAAACCCTGATTTTCCAGTTTTGAAAGTATCAGAATATTGCCGCATAGAGTAGTCAGCTGCCGTGTACTCTCGAGGATCATTTGTATATATTCGTCCTTGTCTTTATCGGAGAGCGTTTTATCCTGCAGAAGGGTTGCGTACCCCTCGATGGTCGTAATCGGAGTTTTAAATTCGTGAGAAACATTGACGACAAAATCATTTCGCAAGGTTTCAATGCTGGATAATTCATGGACCATGATGTTAAAATTGCGGGTTAATTCATGGATTTCATTAATATGACTGGTTTCATTAAGCTTTATATTAAAATCTCCTTTGGCCACCTGTTTGGCTGCTTTACTGAATTGCGTAATCGGTTTAAGAATTTTTTTCCCGACAAATAGCGAAATGACGGTACCGATGACGATACTCATAAACATTAAGATCGAAATGGGAATTAAGGGCGTTCTGTCGGAAGGATTAAGGTAGCCGAAATGGAGGAGAATAAAGGCGATGATCGTCATGATCATGGCGGTGACCAACATGATTAGAAAAACGACAATAGCAAAATAAAGCCATAATGTTGTATGTGCCTTTTTATTTTTCATATTTTACCGCCTTATAGCCTAATCCTCTGACCGTTTTAATCTGGAAATCTTTGCATGCCTTTAAGTGGTCGCGAAGGCGGTTGATATGAACATCTACCGTTCTTTCATCTGTTTCTGAATCCATACCCCATATTTCCTCCATTAGTTGCTGCCGCGTAAAGATCTTGTTTGGAAAAGATATCAATTTATAAAGCAACCTGAATTCTTTCTGCGGGAGAGAAACAGTCCCGCCATTAAACGAAACTGTCTGGGAATCATAAACGATCCTGGTACTTCCGCACACTATTTCCCGCTCGCTGACGATCTTCGCCCGGCGGAGCAGGGCCTGAACGCGAAGAACCATTTCATTTACATTAATAGGCTTTACCATATAATCGTCAATTCCGCTGAGAAACCCCTTCCGTTTATCTTCGAAGTTTTCTTTTACCGTAATCATCAGGACAGGCAGGTTAAAATCTGCATTGCGCAGCGCCTTTGTCAATTGGTAACCGTCCATCTTGGGCATCATAATATCGGAAATAATTAAATCAATATACTGGCTGTCCAGCATTTTAAGAGCCTGTGCGCCGTCAAAAGCAGCAAAAGTATGATAACCGTGCCGCGAAAGAACCGTGCAGAATAGCTTGTTTAATTTCAAATCATCTTCAACGACAAGGATGTTAAACATGGCTTCACTCCCTATAAAGACTGAGAAAATTATGACACACTTATATTAACTCATTGTAAACGGGTACGGAATCCTGGATACATGGCGGATGGCACCCTGGCCTTCTATGGGAATAAATGCAGAAGCGTCATTCCCGTTATTGGACGGATTAACCGACTCTTTAATCCTTCATGTATAGATTAGGTTTTTTTCGGAGTATCATCCAGTTGATATTCAGTTTATTTTACTGTGTTATATTACTTGGTGACGACTGAATAGAAGGAGTATGTCGATGCTGCAAATAAGGGAAATATCCAAAAGCTATACTACCGGTGATTTTACCCAGATTGCCCTGGATAAAGTGAGCCTGAATTTCAGGGAAAATGAATTTGTCTCCATACTCGGCCAGAGCGGATCGGGTAAAACAACCCTGCTCAATATGATCGGCGGTCTCGATCAATATGACAGCGGCGATCTTATTATCAACGGCAAATCAACAAAAAAGTTTAAGGATCGAGATTGGGATGCCTATCGAAATAACAGTGTAGGATTCATATTTCAAAGCTATAACCTGATTCCGCATTTAAGCCTTTTAGACAATGTGGAAATGAGCATGACATTAAGCGGTGTTTCAAATAGAGAAAAGCGCAGAAGGGCCTTAGATGTCCTGGAAAAGGTCGGCCTTAAGGATCACATCCACAAAAAACCGAATCAATTATCGGGGGGGCAGATGCAGCGGGTCGCCATTGCCAGAGCGCTTTCTAATGATCCGGATATTATTCTGGCGGATGAGCCTACCGGTGCGCTTGACACAGAGACAAGCGAACAGATCATGGAGCTTATAAAGCAGATTTCCAGGAATAAGCTGGTTATTATGGTCACACATAATCCTGATCTGGCTCAAAGATATTCTAATCGAATTATCAGAATTTCTGACGGAAAAGTGATTTCAGATTCCAACCCAATAAATACCGCCGAGGTTTCCGGAAACTATCGGTTGAAAAAAACAAGCATGAGTTTTTTCACGGCCTTAAAATTATCCTGGAAGAATATTTTGACAAAAAAAGGGCGGACTTCCCTGACGGCTTTTGCTTCAAGTATCGGTATTATCGGGATCGCTCTTGTATTGGCTCTGTCAAATGGATTTAATCAGCAAATCAATAGTTTTGAATCCGGTACTCTGTCCAATTATCCGATCACGATAAGCCAGTCATCTGCCAGCATCAGCCAGCCGTCGACTTCTACAAAGAAAAATAGCTCGATTAAATATACGAATAAGCCGGCTGTTTATTCGTATGACTCTTCTAAAAATACAGCTGCCCATACAAATAAAATCACACAAAGTTATGTGGATTATGTCAAAAAAATACAGCCCTCTCTTTTAGATGCCGTCTCCTTCACGCGCAGCGTAAACATGAATCTGCTTAAGAAGAGCGGAAACAAAGCAGTTCCTGTAGATACGGCTAATCTTAATCTCGGTTCCTACCCTGACAAACCTGCCGGCGGCAACTATTTCAGCCAGTATTATCATTTACTTGCAGGAAACCTGCCGAAAGATAAAACGGATCTCGTTATGGTAGTTGATGAATATAACCGTCTCGACACATCGCTGCTTAAAGAACTGGGAATTAATTCTAAAGATGGAGAAAGTATAAGTTTTGATAAAATCATCGGAAAACAATTCAAATTGATCCTGAATAATGAATATTATAAAAAATCAGGGAATACCTATACAGTTAACGGCTCCCCCAATGATCTGTCCAATCTGTATAACAGCGGCCAGGCTATAACCTTAAGAATTTCCGGAATCGTCCGCATTAAAGAGGATACAAAGACTCCTTCACTTTCTTCCGGTGTTTATTATTCTGACCAACTGGCGCAATATTTCATTGGGAACGCATCAAATTCTGAGATTGTCAAAGCACAGAAAGAAGCAGATTATGATGTGCTGACCGGTTCATCTTTTTCCGCTGATTCCGGAAGTCCATCGAGTGCCGGCTCAAGCGGCGGCTTCGGTCCCAATATGAGCAGAAGCACGTCGGCTACGGGAGGAAGCACGAAAGTGTCATTGACGAAAAATGAGGTTCTTGCTTCTCTGGGATCGACGAGTATTCCGACCTCTATTGCTCTCTATCCGAAAGATTTTGATGCCAAGCAGAAGGTAACTGACTATCTTGATAAATGGAATGCCGGCCGCAAAGCGTCAGACAAAATTAACTATCAGGATCTTGCGGCGATGATGACAAAATTATCCGGCAGCATCATGAACGCGATTACCCTGGTGCTTATCGCATTTGCGGCAATATCTCTGATCGTATCCATGATCATGGTCGGGATCATTATCTATATCTCCGTTCTGGAAAGGACAAAAGAAATCGGCGTTCTTCGTGCACTGGGAGCCAGGAAGAGAGACATAACGCGGGTATTTAATGCGGAGACCTTTATAATTGGTACCTGTTCCGGCCTTATGGGTATAGGAATTGCCTATCTTTTGGAAATCCCGGCCAATATCATACTCTATAATTTGACATCCTTGAAAAATGTAGCTCAGCTAAATCCTTTGCATGCCGCGGCTCTCGTTGTCATTAGCATCGTACTGACATTGATCGGCGGATTGATTCCCGCCAAAATGGCAGCCAGAAGAGATCCGGTTGAAGCGCTGCGCAGCGAATGATCCGTGTCATCGGATGCCCTTTGATTTTGGGCGAATGGAAATAAAAGGCTCTGACCCGGGGCCCTTTTAATATACGGCATACGGCCGATCGATCAGATTTAACGCATCACTTCAAGGAGGTAATCATTGAAAGTAACGAGTATAATTGCGGAATCGACGGATGATTAATAGATTAGGGCATCGAAAAGTCACTGTGTCAATTAAGCCGGTTATTCAGATGCTTGAACAACTGCATCAAAAAAACCGGTAAATTTAATTAAATTTTAAGAAACAGGTCCTATTATAAAAGATGAACAAAATGTAACTCTCCCAAAAATAGACCTTTAGGGGTCTGTTTTTGATTTTACGAATTATTTATAGACCCGTTATATTCGGGTAATATTCATTTGATAAGATACAGATGCTTGCTTATAGCATGACTTACCCTGTATCGATTATCCAAAACCCATTTAAGCCTGAAGCAGGGCTTATTTTTTTATCCAGCAGAAAAGATCGTCCATTTTTGTTGCTGGCTGTTTTGAATCGCTTGTCCGGGGACTGGCATCGCTGTAAGTGATCCTGTGAAAATAATTGGAAAGTTCCGTTCCGATTTTTTGAAGAAGAGGATGACAAGAAAGTATATGCACTCGGCAAAAGGAGCAGAGAAGCGATTGTAATCTATGCCCGGTGACGATTAAGAAATACGGAAGATTTGAATAACCGGGAAGGAAAAGTCGTTGCGGAAAATCAAACGATGAACAGGTCATCGGCTTTTAACTAAGCAATTTGCTGAATTCCGCGGGGAGAAAACGTTTAGAAGAGCAGCATCTATGAGCGGGATTCATTTTTGGGCCTTTGGGCCGCGTCCTTCCTGCTAAACCGGGCCTGTTGTTTCTCCTGGTCATCATCATTGACATACCGCGAATGTGAATTATAATTTAGTTAATGATCAGGGCGACAGGGTGACAGACGTTCGGAATATGTCCTGGCGTTATCAGGTAGAAACAGTTGTAAAGATCTGTTTTTTAAATAAATAGCAAAAGTTCTTATCAAGAGTGGCGGAGGGACTGGCCCAATGAAACCCGACAACCAGCACGTTGTGCATGGTGTCAATTCCAGCAGATTCAATTCTGGCAGATAAGAGAACACGGCCAAGGGCTGCTTTTCTGATTCTGCGGAAAGCAGCCTTTTTTGTATGCACGTGATCTCTGTTCAATCCGCAGCGGTGCGATCAAAAAGGTCTGATTAACAAATTGAATGGCAGAAGGGAAAATACGATGAAAGGTATGATTGCATGGCAAAATTAACGGATAGTCAGCTCGAATCGGTACTGATTAAGTACCGTCATCACTTCCATGAGTATCCGGAGTTGGCTGACAATGAATTTAAAACGACTGAGAAGATTAAGGAGATTTTGACCCGTTGGAATATTAAAATCTTATCGACTCATTTGAAAACCGGCGTTTTCGCCGAAATAGGTCTAAAGGACGGCCCCACGCTTGGCCTGCGTGCCGATATTGATGCGTTGCCGATCCAGGAAGAATCCGGCGTTCCATTTCATTCAAAAGTTCCCGGCAAAATGCATGCCTGCGGCCATGATACGCATATTGCTTCATTGCTGGGCGGTGCTTATCTGATTAAGCAGCGGGAAGCAGAACTGCCCGGAAAAGTCCGTCTGCTTTTCCAACCCTCTGAGGAAGCTAATGAAGGTGCTTTGCAGGTGATTAATGACGGTCAGCTTGACGGTGTTGATGCCATCATCGGTTTTCACAATACACCCAATCAACCGATAGGACGTGTCGGATTGAAGCCGGGTATTGCCAGCGGCGCCATTGATAAATTCAAAGTGACGCTGACCGGTATTGGCGCCCACGCTTCCGCACCGCAAAACGGCCGTGATCCGATCGTTGCTTTAGGCGCGGAAATCGGTGCCCTTCAATCGATTATCAGCCGCAATATCAATGCTTTGTCCGGCGGTGTTTTGAGTATTACGCATGTTACCGCCGGAAATACATGGAATATTTTACCGGAAACTGCTTTTTTTGAGGGGACCGTTCGGACCGCGAATAAAGAAGTGCGCGAGACGATAAAAAAACGATTTCCGCAAATAGTCGATGCCACCGCTAAAGCCTATGGAGTGACTGCGGACATTGACTGGTATACCGGTGATCCGTCCGTCGTTAACGATCCCGGACTAACGGCCATTGTCCGGGATGAAACTAGCAAATTTACGGATACATATGAATTAACTCCCGGTTTAGGAAGTGATGACTTTGCCTGTTTCCAGGAGCATGTCCCGGGCGTTTATGTGGATATCGGCAACGGCGGTCATGTCAGTGTCCACAACCCGCGATTTACTGCCGACGACGGTCTCCTGATCTACGGGGCTCGTTTTTTTGAAAGAAATAGTTTCAGATTATTACACGAACTGTCTAACAGCAAATGAATCAATGATCTCCTATCATTGCATCGTCTGACGTCCGCCAGATCGGACAGGTCTGAAAGGTGCGGGCCAGCAGGCCGGATAACCTATCGTTTTTTGAATGAGAAGTTCCAGGGAAAGGCCGGCGTTGCCGGGCCATTGGCACCAAAAATACGGATGATTCGCCGGCGTGTTTGTTACGCTCACGGACACTGGCAAGGGCAAAACGGAAAAAATAAGTTTGAATCAGTTTGGAGCTGGAAAGAGTATGGACATTCGAGAGATGGTTCCCGGGGACTATGAGGGCGCCTATGATTTGTGGTCGAGGGTACCGGGAATGAATTTAAGATCCCTGGATAACAGTTACGAAGGTATTGCCCGGATAATCCGGAAAAATCCGGAGACTTGTTTTGTCGCCGTGGAAAACGGCCGGATCGTCGGCACGATTCTCGGCGGGACGGACGGCCGCAAGGGCTTTATTTACCATACGGCAGTCGATCCCGTCTATCGGGGGAGAAGAATCGGCACTCTTTTAATTGATCGTGTCTGTGAAAATTTTAGAAAAGAGAAGATCACAAAGATCGGACTGTTTGTTGTGCTCGATAATGAAGACGGAAAAAGTTTCTGGAGAAAAAAAGGCTGGAATTTCCGGCCGGATATTGTGTACCTGGATAAGGATCTGTAGAAAGCACGGACCATGAAGACGGATCATTAACAAAAAGCAGAGCAATGAGCAATAAGGCTTTACCGCGCCTGCAGTTGTTTTTCGGGAAAAGCAGCGGGGCAATCGCTCATTCGGTTGTCTCAATTGATTGGCCCGCAAACACCGGATGAATCGATTGTCAAGTTCGGATAAACTTCAGTTCATTATATGGCCGTATCAGCAGAGGGGGCACTTTGGATGCCGGAGGAAAAACCAGAAAGATTCGACACTTTGAAAATACATGCGGGATATGATCCGAAAGAACATAACTATGCCTCATCGGTTCCGATTTACCAGACGGCAGCTTTTGGTTTTGGCGATTCGGACCGGGCAGCACGGCTTGTTAATTTTAAGGAAAAAGGGTTCAGTTATTCCCGGGTAAGCAACCCAACTGTCGCCGTTCTGGAAAAACGGATTGCAGGTCTTGACGGCGGTGCGGATGCAGTCGCCGTAGGTTCCGGAATGGCGGCCGTTTCCTATACCATTCTTAATCTGACTGAAGGCGGCGGCCGGATCGCGGCGGCCGCAAACATTTACGGTGCAAGTTTTGATGAGTTTCGCACGCTTTTTCCCAAATATGGTATTTATTTTGATTTTATTGATGACATCAATGACTGGAATCAGGTTGAATCCGCGATCAAGGAAGATACGAAAGCGATCTTTGTGGAAAGTGTGACCAATCCGGCAACAACTGTGGCGGATATAGCGGCTCTGGCCCAGCTGGCGCACAGGCACGGAATTCCCCTGGTCGTCGATAATACCTTCCCGACGCCCTGCCTTTTTAATCCGATCCGCTACGGCGCGGATCTTGTTGTTTATTCGTCGACTAAGGGGATCAGCGGGCATGGCGAAGTGATTTCCGGCCTGATTGTCGACGCAGGCAACTTTGATTTCGGCAATGGCAGGTTCAAACAGTTTGAAGAAAAAGAATTTATCCTCGGAAATGAGGAGGAACACATGCAGAGAAGCTTTGTCGAAGCTTTCGGCAATAAAGCTTTTGCCGCCCGGCTCCGGCTCAAATATCTCCGTCTGTTCGGCGCCGTGCTCGGTCCGTTTGAGGCTTATCTTGTCCTTCTCGGCATTGAGACTCTGTCGGAGAGACTGGACAAACAAGTTGCCAGCGCCAAAAAGATTGCGGAGTTTCTGACAGCCAATCCACATGTCAGAACCGTTCAGTACTCCGGCCTGCCGGATCATCCGCAGCATGAACTGGTAAAAAAATATTTTCCCAGAGGTGTGGGAGCCATCTTTGCATTTGACATGGACGGAACGGAGGAGCAGACAAAGAAAGTTCTGGATTCGGTAAAAATTTTCAGCTATCTGCCCAATGTCGGCGATGTACGCTCACTGATCGTAAATCCATGCCGGACAACGCATCGTGAGATCCCTTCTGCCTACAGGAGACGGGGCGGGCTGTCCGACACGGTGATCAGGCTCTCGATCGGTCTGGAAGATGCAGATGATCTGATCGCCGATCTCGATCAGGCGATCCGCACGGCATTTGCTTAAAAATGAATGAATTAGGAGGAAAGCCGATGGATCTTGGAAAAATTGTCAGAGGCGGTCCAAGCCGGTATATCTGCTCGAATGATGCGATCACTTACTTGGATGAAATGGCCGCGCCTTTTTCGTCGATACATATTGTTACGGGTAAAAACTCATTTGCGGCTTTTCAAAAGATCTATAAGAAAGAAGTCAGATGGCCGATTCATCGCTACGACGGCACATCCAGTCATGAGGATATGGATCGTCTGACCAATGAAATCGGACAGGCTGATTTAATCATCGGCATCGGCGGCGGCCGTGCTTTGGATACGGCTAAAGGGGTGAATCATCGGCTGCACTCGCAGTATATTTGCATCCCAACCGTACTCGGGACATGCTCGGCTTATACGCCGTTCGCAATTATCTATGATGCACAGCATGTTCACATTGGCCGGGATCATTTTGAGGAATCCGCTTATGCTGTGCTGGTCGATCTGTCCTTACTGATCGATTCGCCGAAAAATTATTATATCTCCGGCATCGGTGATACACTGGCCAAATGGTATGAAGCGGAATCGATTCGAAAGGATGAGACACAGACGGCGGATCCTTTCGTTTCACTGGGACTCGATGCGGCACTGGATACGAAAAAACTGCTGCTTCGTTATGCGGGGGAAGCGGTGGCAAGCCTTGAAGCGCACCGGATCAGTCCGGCTTTCCGCGTTGTTTCCGATGTCATCGTCGGTCTGTCCGGAACAGTCGGCAGTTTCGCCCGTGATTTTGGCCGTGCTTCCGGAGCCCATGCGATTCATAATGCCATGAGCAAGATCCCGGAGACAAACCGCCTGCCGCACGGAGTCAAGGTTGCTTATGGCCTGCTCGTTCTCCTGTTGACCGAGGGCAATGAAGCGGAAGTACGGAAACTCCTGCCTTTCTATAAGCAGATCGGTCTCAGCTATTCGCTCAATCAGTTCGGCATGAACGATGTCAATCAAGCGAAAGAAACCCTGGCACAAGAATGTGTCGGGACAGAAACCGGATTTTATTTTGTGTTTAAGAAGATCAGTGTCGATTTTATCCTGAGTGCGATCAACAAGGTTGAATTGATGGCTGCCGAGACAGATCGGGACGAACAGTCTGTATGCCCGATTGTCGATAAGGCGGGCGGGGCTGACTGAAGCATAGATTCCTGATAGAAGCAGCCAAATCGTGTTGTCTCTTGCATACTGCTATACGACCGGCAGGTGGTGCTTTCTGCCTGTTTAGTGAAATTGAAAACGATGCCAAATGAACTCGCAACCAAATTGTTGGCAAATTTCAACATGAATGACAGCTGAATTATTATTGGCCTCTCCCCCGAAAGCCAAACAGGTACAACGAAAAAACAATGATCATGATCCTGACTTCATCCTTTCTCTTATGTGTCTCCTAAAACGGCATGCACAAAAATCTATTGGCCGGTCTTTTGATGGTATGTACCGGCAATGATCGATGGGCCTCCATCATTCCAACTGCAGGAGGCGCTTAACAGAGACATCACTTTTCTGATTTGATATCTCCAGCGGGTTTTGTTGATTGATCTTTGTGCTTTGTACGTCCTGTGCGGGCACACGGAATAGGGATGATTCACCTTTTGAGAGTTCGCACGCAGCTCTTCGGCTGTTTCCTGTGAACGCAACAATGTTTTCTCTGATCGGGCGAAGCGATGCCGGGAGCCGAATCCGGCAGTCGGAAAAAAAGATCATTTATCCTCAATTCTGAAATCCCAAAATATCATAGTTAAATATGTTGTAATACAAGATTTTCAGATATATACTATAAGATAATGATACAAGAATCTTGGATAAAGAGGAGTGAGATCTATAAAGAATTCATTAACCATCAGAATGAAGGGAAGCGATAAGCGGATTCAGAACGGACTGTTTTTAATTGGTTCTGTTTTTTTAACGATGACATTTTCAGAGATTGCGGTCCAAATAAATCAAATGTACAACACGGCCAGTTACAAGATATCTCATTTTATCGTTCGATCTGAGTTGAAAAAGTTTTGCATTTTTGTGTATTGCAATTTCTGTTAATGACTCGTCAAATTGCCCGATCGCTTTATCTAATGCGTTTGGCTGCTGATCATTGGATAAATGCCTTAAGACACTGTTCTGACAAACAGAGATTCTGAAAGAGCTTAGCGCCTGTCAGCAATTAAAAAGTTACTGCTTGCATTTGTTCAGCAATCTGCATACCAAAATAAATAACCGGGGGTTGAAATAATGAGCCAGGAAGTAGATCTTACCGATCAGCTTCAAGCCAGGCGTGAAAAGCTGAAAGAACTGATCGAAGAAGGGATAAATCCGTTCGGCGGCCGGTACGAGCGCACGCACGATAGTGGAAAAGTTCGTGCATTGTACGGTTCAATAGGAATGGAAGAATTAGAGAAGAAGCACGTACCTGCTGTGATGGCGGGGCGGATAATGACGGTGAGACGGAAGGGAAAGGCCGGTTTCGCCGATATTCAAGATTTCAGCGGCAGGATCCAGCTGTATGTAAGAAAGGACAGCGTCGGCGCAGATCAGTATAAAATCTTCAGCCGGATTGATATCGGCGATTTTGTCGGTGTCGAAGGGACAGTTTTCAAGACGCATGTCGGTGAGCTTTCAATCAAAGTTGCTAAATTCAGCATTCTCTCTAAAGCGATGCGTCCGCTTCCGGATAAGTTTCATGGATTGAAAGATGTGGAAAAGCGCTATCGCCAGCGTTATCTGGATTTGATTGTCAATCCTGAAATCAAAGAAACCTTTGTTCTAAGAAGTAAGATTATAAAATCTATTCGTGACATCCTTGATGGTCTCGGTTATCTCGAAGTTGAAACGCCGACGATGCACCTGATACCCGGCGGTGCTTCCGCCCGCCCGTTTGTTACTCATCACAATGCACTGGGTATCGATTTATACATGCGGATAGCCCTTGAATTGCATCTTAAGCGTCTGATCATTGGCGGCTTCGAAAAGGTTTATGAAATCGGACGCGTTTATCGCAATGAGGGGATTGATACGAAGCATAATCCTGAATTCACCATGCTGGAACTTTATGCGGCTTATGGAGATTTACGGAGCGTCATGGAGCTAACGGAAAATCTGATTTCGGATCTTGCCGAGAGAGTGCTGGGGACAACGAAAATTACCTATGAAGGCCGGCCATTGGAACTTAAACCACGCTGGAAGCGGGTACACATGGTTGATGCGATCAAAGAAGCGACAGGAGTGGATCTGTGGCCGCAGATGTCGGATGAGGAAGCGCGGAAGCTGGCACTGGAGCACGGCATTGAGATCAAGGACGATATGACTTACGGGTATGTCGTTAATGAATTTTTTGAACAAAAGGTTGAGAAGACTCTGATCCAGCCGACGTTCGTTTTCGGACATCCATTGGTGATTTCTCCTCTTGCAAAGAAAGACAGCGCAGATCCCAGATTCAGCGACCGGTTTGAACTGTTTATTGTCGGACGGGAGTATGCCAATGCGTTCAGCGAGTTGAATGATCCGATTGACCAGAGAAAACGCTTTGAGCAGCAGATGGAGGAACGGGCAGCGGGCAATGATGAAGCTCAGATGATTGATGAGGACTTTCTTGAAGCAATGGAGTACGGAATGCCGCCGACCGGCGGACTCGGCATAGGCATTGATCGTCTGGTCATGCTTCTAACAAATTCGGCATCGATTCGCGATGTATTATTATTTCCGCAGATGAGAAAAAGAGAAGATTGAACGATGCTCTATCGGCTGGATGGTGAAATAAAATCTGAAATACGGCTCTGTTTTTCATATATGTGTCAGAGCTCCAGATACATTGAGCAATAAACTGCCCTCTAAAGATTTTGAGGCATGCGATGAAAAGGATCAAAACGATAAAACTGCCTGTCTGCAGAGTGCTTTTCGAAAAATATTGTTTTAAATGCTCTGATGCACCTGCAGCTTGGACAGGGTTGATTATTTGATGTATGATGCCTCAATTTTAATTTACCGGATATTTGTTGTCTGCATGTACCGCCGTTAAAGTCGGCCCTTTTAAGAAGGGCCTATCAGATAGAGACATTGAAAAAGCCCTTTCCTGAATAGGTAAGGGCTTTTTCAATGCCGGCTTTTTCTAAGCTGTCTGATGCTTCCGTATGAATGGCCTGGGATTTTCTTGGCCGCATCCTGTGAGGCAGTCCCGTTTATCCGGGTTCAAAAAATGCGTGAGACAACCGTATTCTTTCATATTTTGAATGTCTCATTGTGTCTGGGATTTCGCTCCGGCCCAGTTCCTGAGTGGTCCCGACATTCTGCAGAAATAATCAGATACCCGGGAGGCCTCTGATCTTTCCATCCTGATTTTTTGAACACTTCTTTATTACGTCTCCAAATGATCCCCATTTAAACAATATTGCTGCACCATTTGTTCAGAGTCTGCATTGTGCCGGACAGCGGCCGGTGGATGACAGGTTCTTTGCCGGCATCTCCGGATTGATTGGTAATGGTTTCGGGGATCACATCCTGTCCCGGTCAGAGTTCCGGAGTGCGGTCTTTTTTCCTGGGAAAATCAGTGAATCGTCCGGGCAGCACATGTGCCGTACAGCCTTTATCGCGGCTGCCGGATTCTTTCAATGACGCCGCGGCACAATTGACGCCAATCTTTAAGAGCCTGATTAACAATCCGATTGGGGGATGACATCAGGCGGCCCCGATAAGAATTTTATCCAACGCTTCTTTTTTAGTACAGAAATCCCCCCTTGTCACTCTCCTTTTTTATATTTCTTAGGAATATACTTTTTGTTTATTATTTTTGTCTGCCTTTCAATTGCCTCAAGTTGTATCAGCATAGATTCAATGGCTTCATCACTTAACGGCCTCCCATAAAAGGCCAGTACGCCTTTATCCTTGCCATTAATTAGATTTTTTTTAAGCTTATTCATGGTTTTCGCAATATCGTCCTCGTCTTTTTCGGTTAGATCGGGATTGTTCGTTCGCTCGAGCAGATAATCTGTTGAAGCATCCAGCACATTTGCTAAATTTTTTAACATTTCATTAGAGGGTGTACTATATCCCGTTTCATAGTTGGATATGGTCGTTTTTTTAATGTTTAATATTTCTGCTAATTGGGCCTGTGTTAATCCATGTTCTTTTCGCAGTTGTTTAATTCTGTCCCCAAGCAAATTGATCATTCCTTATAGTTGGCTTATTTAGTTCAAATATATTGTACTATTTTTTAATTATTTCACACAACATTCAAATATATCATATTTAATTTGTTGTTATACAAGTTTTTTGGATATATACTAGAACTGTAAATACAAGATACTTGGATATCGAGGGGGTGGGTTTATGAGAAATGATAAATTAATTAAAGCGGGGAGGCGAAAAAAGTAGCAGGGAAAAAGCGGTCAAGACTTATATATAACCAAAAATTATCATTATAAATGGAAAGACAAGTTTTCTAATTAGATGATGTTTTTAATTTATGTATACGGATTATGAAATTTTTTTTGAATATAAAGTACAAGAATATCAAACAAAAACTAATCAATTAGTTACACGTAAAAAGTTTCAATAGGATCTTTGTGTAAGCGTATACAATAAAACAATTTCTCATAGGGAGGTTTAAATCGGTAAATGAAACATCTTAAAATTGCCTACGATCCCGAAGCAGAACGCTATTTTTCAACCACGCGGGAGAAGGTCCGGATCGAAGACACGGACTTCACCGACGTCGCCGGCGTCGTGCTGACCGACGGCCGGGCGGCGTTCGTCGATAAAGTCTCCGAGACTCAGTTCGGGATCCCCATCTTTATGATCGTGAAAAACAATTATACCAGCCTCGACAAAGCGACGCTGGAAAAAATCTTCCACCTGATGGACTGCAATCATTATGACGAGAAACTTTACAGCCGGCAGATCGAGGCGGCTGCGGAGGAATATGAAGAGAATGTTTTGCCGCCCTTTTTTAAAAACTTAAGCAAGTATTTCGATCAGGGGAATCTTCAATTTGACACTCCGGGGCACCACGGAGGCCAGTTTTTCCGAAAGCATCCGGCCGGACGCTATTTCTATGACTTTTACGGAGAAAACGTTTTCCGCTCGGACATCAGCAGTTCAGATGTAAAGCTCGGCGATCTGCTGATTCACGAGGGGCCGGCCTATCAGGCGGAGCGGCACGCGGCGAAAGTCTACAA